>DASYCS010000449.1:0-4397 GCA_036500025.1 Mesorhizobium sp.
CTCGTTGGGCGTCTTGCCACGCTTGGCCCCTTCGACCATGGCGATCATGCGGTCGAGGAAGGCTTCGCCCGGCCTGGCCGTAACGCGCATGATGATCCAGTCGGACAAAACGCGCGTGCCGCCGGTGACCGAGCAGAAGTCACCGCCGGATTCGCGGATAACCGGCGCGGACTCGCCGGTTATGGCGGATTCGTCGACCGACGCCGCCCCCTGTATCACCTCGCCATCGGCGGGTATGATCTCGCCGGCTTCCACCAGCACATAGGCTCCGACATCGAGTTCGTCGCTTGGCTGCGGCCAGGATTCGCTTTCGCGGGTCGGCTCCTTCAGCATCCGCGCAATCACCCGTTGGCGCGTGGCCCGCAAGGCATCCGCCTGCGCCTTGCCGCGGCCCTCGGCCAGCGCCTCGGCGGCATTAGCGAAAAGCACGGTGAACCACAGCCAGGCGGCGATGGCGAAGATGAACGCAGCCGGAGCCTCGCCCTTGCCGGTCAGCGCCTGGATCCAGAGCAGCGTGGTGATGATGCTGCCGAGATAGACGACGAACATCACCGGATTCTTGACCTGAACCCTTGGCGACAGCTTCTTGAACGCCTCGCCGATGACCGAGGCCCAGGAGACGGGCTTCAGGGCGCCGCCCATATATGCGCCCTGCGGCGCGGTTGTCTCTAGAGAGGACATGATGACACCTCAGCTATTGCGCGGCGGGGCGAGCCGGAACGGCTGCGTCGAGCGCGAGATTGAGTTCAAGAACGTTGATCCGTGGATCGCTGAGGACGCCGAACTGGCGGCCGGTGGTGTTCTGATCCAGCAGTTGCATCACCTTCTCGGCCGTCAGCCCGCGCGCCCCGGCGACACGCGCAGCCTGAAGGCGGGCGTTGGCGACCGAGATGTCCGGATCGAGGCCGGAGGCCGAAGCCGTGACGGCATCGACCGGAACGGAGGCGTCTGCCGCCAGTCCATTCTCGTCTCGATAAGCTTTGGCACGTTGGGCGACCGCGTCGAGCAGCTTCTTGCTGATCGCGCCCTGGTTGCTCGCAGCACTCAGCGCTGCGTTGTAAGGCTGGTCAACCGTCTTTGACGGATCGTTCGGGTCCGTCCCGGGCGTGACGCTTGGACGGCCGTGGAAATATTCCGGCCTGCTGAAATACTGGCCGATGTGGTGCGAGCCGACCGCCTTGCCGTCCTTGACGATCAGGGTGCCTTTCGCCTGATCGGGGAACAGCAGGCTGGCGACGCCTGTAGTCGCCAGCGGATAGCCGATACCGGTCACCAGCATGAAGAAAACCGCGGAGGCCAGCACCGGCCGGGCGACGCCCTTGAACGCCTTCTGCGGCGCGGCGGTATGGATGATGGTTTGTTCGTTGCGCATGAAAGTCGATCCTTCAAAATGTCGTGCCGGAAAGCATCAGCAGCTGTTCGACGATCGGGCCGAGCGCCAGCGCCGGCAGGAAGGTCAATCCGCCGACGACCAGCGCAATGAACACCAGGAGGCCGGTGAACAGCGGCGTGGCCGTCGAGAGCGTGCCGGGGCCTTCGGGCACCGTCTTCTTGGTCGCCATCACCCCGGCTACGGCCAGCATCGGCAGCAGGGTGAAGTACCGGCCGACGAGCATGGCAAAGCCTATCGTCGTGTTGAAGAACGGCGTGTTGGCGTTGAAGCCGGCAAAAGCCGAGCCATTATTGGCCGTGCCCGAAGTGTAGGCGTAAAGCACCTCGCTGAAGCCGTGGGGTCCCATATTGGCAAGGCTGTTGACGGTGGCCGGCAGCAGGCAGGCGAGGGCGGTGAAGCCAAGTATGCTGAGCGGATGCGCGATCACCGCGATCATCACATATTTCATCTCGCGCGCTTCGACCTTCTTGCCGAGGAATTCCGGCGTTCGCCCGATCATCATGCCGACCAGAAACACCGTCAGGATGGCGTAGGTCACGAGGTTGATGAGGCCGACGCCATCGCCGCCGAACACGTTGTTCAGCATCATCTGCGCGATCGTGACGAACCCGCCGAGAGGCGTCAGCGACGAATGCATGGCATCGACCGAACCGGTCGTCGCCGCCGTCGTCGTCGTCACGAACATGCTGGTCTGGGCGATGCCGAAGCGAAGCTCCTTGCCTTCCATGTTGCCACCGGCCTGCAAGGCGGTCTGCGCCTGGTCGACGCCCATCGAGGCCAGCAACGGATTGCCGGCGTGTTCGGCGCTGTAGACCAGCACCAGGAAGCCGATGAACATCACGAGAAAGGCGCCGAAAAACGCCCAGCCCTGACGCTGACGCAAGACCATCGCGCCGAAAGTGTAGGTGAGCGCCGACGGGATCAACAGCATGCCTAGAATATGCAACGTGTTGGTAAGCGGCGTTGGATTCTCGAATGGGTGCGCGGCATTCATGCCGTAGAAGCCGCCGCCATTGGTGCCGATGTGCTTGATGGCTTCGAGACTGGCCACCGGCCCCAGGATCAACTGTTGCCTCGCTCCCTCCAGGGTGGTGACGATCGCGTCGGCGTTCAGCGTTTGCGGGATGCCCTGCCAGACATAGATGAGGGCCATGACGAAGCAGAGCGGCAGGAGCACGCGATAAAGAACGCGCGTGAAATCGACCCAGTAATTACCGATATCGGCGGTCGTCTTGCGGCTGAGCCCTCGGATAAAACCGCCGGCCGCCGCAACGCCCGTGGTGGCGCTGATCGACATCAAAAAGGTGATGGCGGCCATCTGCGAGAAGTTCGAAAGGCTCGCCTCGCCGGAATAGGCCTGCCAATTCGTGTTGGTGGTGAAGGAAACGGCGGTGTTGAAAGCGAGATCTGGGGTCTGTGCGGCGCGGGCAAGCGTATCGCCCGGCAGGAAGCCCTGTATCCGCAGGATAAAATAGCCGAGCAGCAGCATGGCCGCATTGCTGAGCACCAGCACGATGCCGTAGCGCTTCCACGACATTTTCTCACCGGGATCGATGCCAAGGATGCGGTAGGTGCCGCGCTCGATGAAATTGTGCGCGGGACTGATGAAAACGTGCGTCATCCACTTGCCGAGAACAACGGCCAAGCCGGTCATGATCGCAAGGATGAGGACGAATTGAAGGATGTCTTGTGCCATGTGAGCGCTCTCAAATTCGATCCAGGGCCATGATGAACCCTGCTGTGATTGCGAAGGAGACAAGCGTCACCGCTACGAATAAGAGGTCGCCCATAATTGCCACCAGATGTTTATTGTTGCGATGTCTGTTCGATGCTCAGAAGCGCTCGGGCTTCACGAGGGCGTAGAACAGGTAAGCGAAGAGACCGATGGCGCAGACGCCTGCCAGCCAGGTTATGAGCGAAGCGGTCATGGCCGCGCCCCCACAAACCTGCGACTGGTCGAATGCTGCGCCGAACCGGCGCCATGGCGGGGAACGAACGCGAACGGCGACAAGCGCGGCGTTGGCTTAAATGAAGGATGATCGTGCGACATGCATACCGGCTCCTGTGTGAGGATCGCCGGCAAGCATTTAACGCCTTGCATGTAAGGGTAGTGTTGAGTTTTTACACGCCCGCATAAGGGCGGTGTAAAGATCGCAGCTAAAGCCATGCGCCTCGGTTCGGTCATCCAAGGACAGCACCCAATCCGCCCATCGGTCTCGCATGCCGACGCCTGCCATAATGATTGGGACATCGGGCGGTGGGTCTGTGATGCCGATCGGTTCGGCGCTCCATCTCTAACTCTTGGTAGTTGGGAAGTGAAAAGCGCGTTGTTGCCGGCATGGGTAGCCGGAAAGCCTTATTCGCAGCGTGCTACCCCGGTGCTATCCGGAGCATTTCAGGGGTCGGCAACTAATCCCCAACCCTTTGAAAAAAATGGCGCACCCGACAGGATTCGAACCTGTGACCTCTGCCTTCGGAGGGCAGCGCTCTATCCAGCTGAGCTACGGGTGCCTTCAGGATCAGGGTCGACCCGGAAAACGAACCGGCCAAAGATCGGCCAGCCAGCGCTTCTTAGCGGAAGCCGGCCAAGGCTTCAACGGGATAAATGGAGTTGCAGGCAGCGCGGTTCCGGGGTGTAAAGTGGCCCCATGATGCAGGATCACCAGAAATGCCGCACCTGAAGACGATTGGCTTCGATGCGGACGACACGCTTTGGCAAAACGAGCAGTTCTTCCGGCTGACGCAGCAGCGGTTCACCGCCATGCTTGCCGCCCATGCCGACGAGGAAACGATCTCGAACGCGCTGCTGGATGCCGAACGGCGCAACCTTGCCGCCTATGGGTTCGGTATCAAGGGGTTCACCCTGTCGATGATCGAAACCGCCATCGAAGTGACCAAGGGCAATGTTCCCGCATCAACCATTGCCGAGATTCTTGCCGCCGGCCGCGAGATGTTGCGTCACCCGGTGGTGACGTTGCCGCATGTCGGCGAGACGCTGCACCAG
>DASYCS010000450.1:0-1877 GCA_036500025.1 Mesorhizobium sp.
ATGTCGGCGCCGATGAGCTGGAGGCATTGCTGCGCGACCAGATCCGCTGGGCGCTGCCGATGCAGACCGATATCGACCACCCCGAACCCGAATTAACCGAGTAAGGGCTCGCCGGGATAGGGCTTGCGGTGCAGCTTCGCCGCCAGCCAGCCGCCGATCAGCGGCGCCAGCACGGCGGCGGCCTGCATCCATAATGGCTCGGCGAATTCGAAATTGCGCGCCACGCCATCGGCGATGACCAGCAGCGCGATGATCCACCCGCCCCAGCGCCAGTCGACGATCCGCAGATTTAGCCATGCGCCGGCGAATGTACCGGCGAACCAGCCGCCGACATACATCAGCCGCACCGGCAGGGGCAAAGCGAAGGTATAGGCGCTCATCGCGACATCGTCGGACGGATCGAGATCGGCGGGCAGCGGGTAGAGCCAGTGATTGATCGCCTCGGCGGCGAGGATGACGAGATAGGCCGCGACGATGCCGGCCACGATACCCAGAATCTTGCGGATCATCGCGCCCCCGATCGCCTTGCGGGCGCCGTCTTAGCGGGAGTTATGTGCCCGGCCTAGAGCGTGCTGCGAATAGGTGGAATCCGGCTATTCGCAAACAAGCACGCGACCACAAGGAATCTAGGGCGGGCTGCGCTTCCATCGAAACACAGCCTGGCCTAGCGCCCTGTGCCGGTCGCGGGTCTAGCCGCTGTGGCGCTGGCTGTCCTGCCGCTGCGTCAGCAACTGGCCTTTTGTACGGCACGCCGCGCTGATCACAGGATAGGACAGGTCGCTGTTGCGCTGGAGCGCCGCCGGCATCGCCGCCTGGCAGGCGCGGATCGAGCGATATTGCACCGGCTCGACGCGCGCCTGGGCGCATTGGTCGGAGCCGTCGCCGCAGCCCATGATCGCCATGACGTAGAAGAGCGGTTCCATGCCCTGTCTCCCGTTTCCTGGAGACTAAAAGCGATGAGGCGCCCGACTTGTTCCACGGGGCGCTTCCCGATGGGCTTGACCGTGCCTACATTGCGTTTCGATGCCGCCGATGACCGATACGCCCAGCGCCGACCGCCCCCTGCTGCCGACGCTGCGGCGCTTCCTGCCCTATTTGTGGCCGGCCGGTGAGCCGGCGCTCAAGGCGCGCATCGTCGTCGCGATGCTGCTCGTCGTCGCGTCCAAGGTGGTGCAGGTCTATGTCGGGCCCTATGCCTACAAATACGCCATCGACCACATGGCGCATGGCGACCGCGGCCTTGGCTGGCTGATCGTCGGCCTCGTCGTCGCCTATGTCGCGGCGCGCTTCGGCACGACCCTCTTCGACAATGTCCGTAATGTCGTCTTCGAGCGCGTCGGCCAGGAAGCGACGCGGCGGCTGGCATCGCGCGTGTTCCGCCATCTCCACCAATTGTCCCTGCGCTTTCATCTCGAGCGGCGCACCGGCGCGGTCACCAAGGTGGTCGAGCGCGGCACCAAGAGCATCGACACGATGCTCTACTTCATGTTGTTCAACATCGCGCCGACCATCCTCGAGCTGGGCATGGTACTGCAGCTTTTCGGGAAGGGGTTCGGCCTGTGGCTGGTCGCCTCGACCGTGGTGATGGTGGCGTTGTACATCGTTTTCACGCGCATCGTGACGGACCGGCGCGCGGCGCTGCGCACGCGGATGAACGACCTCGACACCGGCGCGGTGGCGCATGCGGTGGATTCGCTGCTCAATTTCGAAACGGTCAAATATTTCGGCGCCGAGGAGCGCGAGGGGCGGCGTTACGAGGCAGCGATGATCGCCTATGCCAACGCCGCGACGCGCAGCGAGAATTCGCTCGCCTGGCTCAATATCGGCCAATCCCTGATCACCAATGTGATGCTGGCCTTCGCCATGGGCATGGTCGC
>DASYCS010000451.1:0-1922 GCA_036500025.1 Mesorhizobium sp.
AGGTCGCGAATGCGCTGGTAGATCAGCCGCGATTGCACCGGCGAGCCGCCCGGCGAGTTGATCGAGATGGCGACGGCCGGCGCGTCGAAGGCAAACGCCTTTTCGATCAGGCCGGCGGTCGAAGCCAGCGACAGGCTCGGCCGGAACTTTCCGCCTCCGGCCATGATGGTTCCATGCAGTCGCACCACCGGGATGGTTACGATGTCGGAGCGCCAGGATTTAGGCAGCAGGCGTTTGAAAAGTCGGCGCAAGAGGCGGTTCTCCTTCGGGGGCCTGAAGCATGTAGGCATTCGCCGGCGAACGGCAATGCCGATGGGCGGTTCAATCGCCGAAAAGCGACGCCAGCCCATTGCCGATCAATTCGGCGCGGGCCGAAAATGCGTTGCCCGCTCCCTCATGCATCACCAGCGGCGGGCAGATGGACAGTTTTCCGCGCGCGCCGCGAATGGCCCGGACGATGATGCGGATGGCCGCCGCATCGGATTTGGGATGCACCGCCATAAGCTCGGCATTGCCGAACCGGCCGGAAAGCGCGTCGAGGATGACGCTCAATTGTTCAGGCCGGGCGATCAGCGCCAGCCCGCCCCGCGGCTTCAGCACGGCGGCTGCACTTCGCAGCCACTGTTCGAACAGCCCGTCTTCCATCACATGCGCCTGCCTCTTCAATTCGTCCGGCGTGGCGCGGTCCTGCGCCGCGTTGAACGGCGGGTTCATGACGACGAAATCGAAGCTCCGGTCGGCAAGGCCGGCGGTCTGGCGGGCGCGGCCCGAAAGCGTCACGTCGGCCCGCAGCACGCAGGCGCGGTCGCCGAGATGGGCATTGCCCGGATGGCCAAGCGTGGTGTCGGCAAACGCCGCCATCTCGGCCGCGCGCTCGACCAGCACGGCCTGCGCATTCGAACAGCGCGACAGCACGGCAAGGCCTGCCGCGCCGGCGCCCGCGCCGAAATCCGCCATCCGGCCGGTGAAGGAAGAAGGCACCGCCGCCGCCAGCATCATCGCATCCATGCCGGCGCGGTGTCCGCTTGCCGCCGGCTGCACCAGGAAGAAACGTCCGCGATGGAACGCATCGACCGTATAGGCCGGCGCTGATGCGGCGTCGGCCACGGCCTAGTTCCCCCGGATCTCGCCGCCCATGCCGGCATCGGTGACGATGCGGCGCGCTTCGTCGGCGCGGTCGGCATCCACCATGACGCGCTTGGCCAGTATGCCGAGCGAGCCGTCCATCACGCTCATGTTCTGGTCCGCGACGAAACAGCCGATGCCGGCGTCGCGCATCAGCGATTCGACGAAGGAGATGACGACAACGTCATTGGTGCGAATGAGTTCGATCACTTGGGTCACTCCGGTCTGCCAGGCTCATGTAACCGCACGCGGCGCGGGACGCCATAGGCCCCCGCGCCATTTCGCCTCTTGCCGTGGCTAGGGGTGCCGCCCTACTGTCTGGTCAACGAAAGGTGCCGGCGTCGCGCATTTTTGACGGGAGTGTTTGTCTTGGGTGTCGTTCTCAATCTCGACAACGGAAAGCGGGAAGCCGCGACCATCAAGGAACTGATCGCGCTGACGGCGACCGACATGGGCCGCGTCAACGAACTGATCCTTTCCAGGGCCGGCTCCGATGTCGAGATGATCCCGGAAATCGCCAACCACCTGATTTCGTCGGGCGGCAAGCGCCTGCGCCCCATGGTGACGCTGGCTGCCGCCCAGATGTTCGGCTATGCCGGCGAAGGCCATGTAAAGCTCGCCACCAGCGTCGAGTTCATGCACACCGCAACGCTTCTCCACGACGATGTCGTCGATGAAAGCGGCATGCGGCGCGGCAAGAAGACGGCGCGCATGATCTGGGGCAACCAGGCCAGCGTGCTGGTCGGCGACTTCCTGCTCGGCCAGGCTTTCCGCATGATGGTCGATGTCGGCTCGCT
>DASYCS010000452.1:0-6630 GCA_036500025.1 Mesorhizobium sp.
GCAGGTGATGCGCGAAGCCATCGTGCAGTCGGCCATCCTCTCCGCCGAAATGGCCGAGGAAATCGGGCTGGCGCGGGAAAAGATAATCCTGTCGGCCAAGGTCAGCGGCGTGCAGGACTTGATCGCCGTCTATGCCGAGCTGGCGACGCGCTCGAACCATGCGCTGCATCTGGGCCTGACGGAAGCCGGCATGGGATCGAAGGGCATTGTCGCCTCGTCCGCAGCCATGGGCATCCTGCTCCAGCAGGGCATCGGCGACACCATCCGCATCTCGCTGACGCCGGAGCCGAACGGCGACCGCACGCGCGAGGTGCAGGTGGCGCAGGAGCTGCTCCAGACCATGGGGTTCCGCCAATTCGTGCCCATCGTCGCCGCCTGCCCCGGCTGCGGCCGCACCACTTCCACCGTGTTCCAGGAACTGGCGCAGTCGATCCAGGCCGACCTGCGCAAGAACATGCCTGTCTGGCGCGAGAAATATCCGGGCGTCGAAAACCTCAAGGTCGCGGTCATGGGATGCATCGTCAACGGACCGGGCGAGTCCAAACATGCCGATATCGGCATTTCCCTGCCCGGCACTGGCGAGATACCGACTGCGCCGGTGTTCGTTGACGGCAAGAAGGCCGCTACCTTGCGTGGCCCCGACATCGCCGCCGAATTCGAGAAGATGGTTGCCGCCTATATCGAGCAACGCTTCGGGCATGGCAGCCAAGCCGCCGCCGAATAGGCCTGTTTGGACAATGCGCGCGGCAATCGCCGCAGCATTGTTGGCTTTGGCTTGGGCAAACGCGGCGCTGGCCGACCCGCCGCCAACCGCCCGCGAGACGCTGGTTGGCCGCGTGTGTGACCTGATCGAAACCCATGCGCTGGAAAACGGCCTGCCGAAGGAATTCTTCGCCCGGCTGATCTGGAAGGAAAGCCGCTTCGATCCCAATGCGGTCAGCCCAGTCGGGGCCGAGGGCATCGCCCAGTTCATGCCCGGCACCGCCAAAATGCGCGGCCTTGCCAACGCGTTCGACATCGAACAGGCCATTCCCGCCTCCGCCCGCTATCTCGGCGAACTGAAAACCGGCTTCGGCAATCTCGGCCTTGCCGCCGCCGCCTATAATGCCGGCGAAAGCCGCGTCTCGCGCTGGCTTTCCAGCGGCGGTTTCCTGCCGCTCGAAACCGAGGAATACGTGCTCGACGTGATGGGCGAGCCGGCTGACAATTTCACCGACCGCAGCCATGCCGGCATCGTCCGCCCCCTCGACAAGAAGATCAGCTTTTCATCCGCCTGCCGCATCCTGCCGACGATCATGTCGAAGACCATCGCCATGGCGTCGGTCAACATCAAGCCATGGGGCGTACAGGTGGCCGGCAATTTCCGCCGCGCCGCCGCTGTCCGGCAATGGCAAAGGGTGCAGGGCCGCTTCCATGCGCTGCTCGGCAGTTACGAGCCGGTGGTCAGCCGCGTGCGCACGCCGATCGGCCGGCGCGGCGTCTATGCCGTGCGCATCGGCGTGAACGACCGCGCAAGCGCCAGCGACATATGCCAGAAGCTGCGCGGCGCCGGCGGCGCCTGCATCGTCAAGCGCAACCGCTAGGGCGATAGAGCATTTCCAGTAAAAGTGTGAAACGGTCTTGCGTCCGGAAATGCGGCAAAAACAAAGAGATAGAGCGGTTTTACCAATTCGGTAAAAACCAGAACCGCTCTAGCGGCGCGCCAACTGCCTTGGCGTCAAGCCGATTTGGCAATTTCCCGTTCGCTGAGCCAGGTGCCGATCTTGGCGCCGAGACGGTCGGGCGAGACGGGCTTGGGCAGATAGTCGTCCATGCCGGCCTCCATGCATTTGTCGCGGTCTCCCTTCAGCGCATGCGCGGTGACGCCGATGATCGGCGTTCGCTCGCCGCTGGCCGCCTCGTCGGCACGGATGGCCCGCGTTGCCTCAAAGCCGTTCATTTCGGGCATCGAGACATCCATCAGGATCAGCCTCGGCTTGAGCGCCCGGTACATCTCCACCACCGTGCGACCATTGCCGGCGATACGGTAATTAAGCCCCAGCCCGGTGAGTATCTGGCTGAAGACCAGTTGGTTGATCTCATTGTCCTCGGCAATCAGGATATCGATCGGCCCGTTGGCCGCAGGCGCATCCGGCATGGTTGCCTGCGGTGTCGGCGCAGAGCGGATGACCGTGAAGGCGGGATGGGCGACGGCCGGGCCGGCGGCAGCCGAGTCGCGCACGAAATGCGCCTTGCCGATCTGCCTGCGCGCCTTTTGTATGGATGAAATGACGGTGCCCAGCAGCACGGCCGAGCGCGCCGGCTTGGTAAGATGCGCCGCAATGCCGTAGTCGAGGATCAGCCGTCCGAAATCCACCTGGTCGACGGAGGTCAGCAGCACCACCGGAATGGCCGACAGCCGGCTGTCGGCGGAGATCGCCTTGGCGACATCGGCGCCGGTCATGCCGGGCATCTGGTAGTCGAGGATGACGCAATCGACCCGCGCGCCAAGCTGGGAGGCGCGGTGAAGGAAGGCCAGCCCCACCGCACCGCTTTCCGCCGCCGCGCAATCGAAACCCCAGCTGCGCAATTGTTCGAGCAGGATTTCGCGATTGACGGGATTGTCGTCGATCACCAGCACCCGCGCGCCCGTCACGTCGACCGGCACGCTTTCGTCGCGCGCCTGTTCCTTGTGGACCGGCATCGAGGCGGAGAACCAGAATACCGAGCCGCGCCCGATCTCGCTTTCCACGCCGATCTTGCCGCCCATAAGATCGACAAGCCTTGCGCTGATGGCGAGGCCGAGGCCCGTGCCTTCATGGCGGCGCGTCGAGGAGGAATCCACCTGCGCGAACTTCTCGAACACGCTCTGGATCTTTTCAGCCGGAATGCCGATGCCGGTATCCTCGACCCTCACCTTCATCCGCGCCACGCCGTCCACGATTTCGCCGCCGACATCGATCAGCACATGGCCTTTCTCGGTGAATTTCACCGCATTGCCGAGCAGATTGGTGATGATCTGGCGGAAGCGGCCGGCATCGCCGACGACAAAGGCCGGCAGATGCGGATCGACGCGAACGATAAGCTCAAGGTTCTTTTCGGCGACGCGCGCCGAAACCAGCGTCGCCACGTCCTCCACCGCCTCGATCAGTCGGAACGGACCCGGATCGAGCGTAAGCTGCCCGGCATTGATCTTCGAAAAATCCAGAATATCGTTGATGATCGTCAAAAGCGCGTTGCCGGATTTCACGATGACGTCGGTGAAGGTCTTCTGGCGCGGCGAAAGCTCGGTCTTGGCCAGCAGTTCGGCCATGCCGAGGACGCCGTTCATCGGCGTGCGAATTTCATGGCTCATATTGGCCAGGAATTCCGACTTGGCGCGGTCCGCCGCCTCCGCCTTGATCAGCGATCTGGTGGTTTCGGTGAAGGCGCGGCGGATCGCCATTTCCATCGGACGGAATATCCATATCGCCACGATTGCCAGCGCCAGCGCCAAAAGGACGGTTCCGAAGGCCAGCAGCCTGTCGCTATGGGCGTCGGCGAGGCGGCGCTCATTGTCCATCGCCGTTCGCGCGCGAATGAGCATCGGCTGCGCAAACAGGTTGTTCTGGTTGGCGATGTCATGCGCACCCGGCGGGCCGGCATCGGCGGCCGAGGCGATCAGGTCGAGATTGCGCACGATCTCGCGCGCCGACCACAGCAGATAGCCGTTGACGGAGGCCGCCGTCAGGTCTCGCGTCGTGCTCTTGTCCAGATGCGGGCTGATGTCCAGCAACTGGTCGGACAAGGTCTGGATGTCGGCCGTCAGGCGGCCGGCACGCTCCTTGGCGGATTTCGCCAGTTCCTCACGCTTGTCCGGCCGCCAGGAAGCGGAAGCGGATTCGGCAAAATTGGAAGCCTCGTTGAGGTCGCCGGCAAACTTCACCATATGGCCGCCAAGCAGGTCGACTTGATGGCGGTAGGAACCTGCCCGGTTGAGCATGATGATGCCCGCGCCCACCGACAGCGCAAGGATCAGCAGCCCGGATATATAGCGTATCCGGATGGACCTGATGAAGGCGGAATATTCCGGCATGCGCGACCCCAGACCAAACACGCTATTTAGCGGCCGCGATTACGCTCTATTATCGTTAAAATTCCGTTCTGGCGGTTCGGCCGACGGCTGTTCCAGCCGTCAATTGCCTGACCGTCTGCTCGTCCGGCCGTCAGTTGCCTGGCCGTTACTTGGCCGACCGCCACTTGGGCGACCGTCAGTTGCGCCGCTCGGCGACGAATGCGGCCGCTGCCTTCAGCATGGCGGCGCTTTCGCCATATGGCTCAAGCAGCATGTGCGCCTGGCCGACCAGGCCGCGCAGCTGGCTCCTTGCCCAGTCGACGCCGTGCAACGCCACCAGCGTCGCCTTGCCGGCGGCTTCATCCTTGCCGGTCGCCTTGCCCATCTGGCCGGCATCAGCGGTAAGGTCGAGCAGGTCATCGGCCAGTTGAAAGGCAAGGCCGATGGCCGAGCCGAATTCGGCGAGCCTCTCGCGGTCGTCGGCGGGCGAGCCGGCGATGATCGCGCCCGCCTCGCACGCGAAGCGGATCAGCGCTCCCGTCTTCATCGCCTGTAGCGTGATGATGCCGGCCTCGTCCGGGCGAACGGTCGCGGCGCGAAGATCGAGCATCTGCCCGCCGGCCATTCCGCCGACGCCGGCGGCGCGCGCAAGCGCCAGCACCAGCGCTATCCTGCGTTCCGGCGCGATGACGGTGGCTTCATCGGCGATGATGTCGAAGGCGAGCGTCAGCAATGCATCGCCGGCCAGAATGGCGGTGGCCTCATCGAAGGCCTTGTGCACGGTCGGTTGGCCACGGCGCAGGTCGTCGTCGTCCATCGCCGGCAGGTCGTCGTGGATCAGCGAATAGCAGTGAACGCATTCCAGCGCGGCGGCCACGCGCAAGGCAGCTTCGCCGCCTGCGCTAAACAGCGCCGCACTTTCCAGCACCAGAAACGGGCGCAGGCGCTTGCCGCCGTTCAACACGCCATGGCGCATCGCCGCCATCAGGCCGGCGGGCCGGGCGATTTCGCCGGAAAGCGCGCGGTCGTCGAGCAATCGCCGCAGCACCGCCTCGACCGCCTCGGCCCGCAGGCCGAGCGCCGCTTCCAACACCATGTCGCCGCCGATCTCCATGGCGGCGACCGGTAGCCGACACAATGGCGTTGCGCAAGAAGCCTTCCGCCATTATGCCGTTCGGGGGACCACAGGCGGGGTGACGTGTCGGAACCGATCATCGATCCGGAAACCGAAAGGCTGGGAATGGCGGCGCGGCCAATGAGGTGGAACCGCACCGGGGCGAAGCGTTGGATGCGGCGCGGCATCGTCGCGGCGCTCGTGCTCGCGGCCATACCGGCCGTGCTCACCATCCTCTACCTGCCATATTTCGTGCATCCGGTTTCCACGCTGATGCTGAAGGATCTGGCGACGTTTTCCGGCTATGACCGACGCTGGGTTTCGATAGACGACGTTGCGCCGGTATTGGCGCATTCGGTCATCATGTCCGAGGACGGGCAATTCTGCTTCCATCGCGGCATCGATCTTGCCGAACTGAAAGGCGTCGTCGGTGACGCGATGCAGGGCGAGGCGACGCGCGGCGCCTCGACCATCACCATGCAGACGGTGAAGAACCTGTTTTTGTGGTCGCGGCCGATGGCCAGCGCGCGCAAACTGGTCGAACTGCCGCTCGCCGTCTATTTCGACGCGGTCATGTCGAAGCGGCGGATCATGGAAATCTACCTCAACGTCGCCGAATGGGGTCCCGGCATCTACGGCATCGAGGCCGCCGCCCAGCATCACTTCGGCGTCTCCGCGAACCGGCTGACGCGGCGGCAGGCCGCCTTGCTCGCCGTGACCCTGCCGAACCCAATCGCGCGCAATCCGTCCAAGCCCGGACATGGCCTGCGCCGGCTGGCGGGCCTCATCGAACGGCGCGCGGCGCGGTCGGGCGCCTATGTCGGCTGCCTGAATTAAAACGGCGCAACGAAAAAGTATGCGCCGCTACTGGCCAAGCCGGCATCGAGCGTGTATAGGCAGCCGACTTTCTCAGATTCCAGCCTCTGCATGTGGCTCTTTCACGAGGGCATGCGGGGCTTTTGACCATGTAATGGAGCATATCCATGGCCGTTCCGAAGCGAAAAACCTCTCCCTCCAAGCGTGGCATGCGCCGTTCGGCCGACGCGCTCAAGAACCCGACCTATGTCGAGGACAAGAACTCCGGCGAGATGCGCCGCCCGCACCATATCGACCTGAAGACCGGCATGTATCGCGGCCGTCAGGTTCTGGAGCCGAAGGAAAGCTGAAACCAGCTTTCATCGGCAGATGATCTTGTCAAAAGACCGGCCACTGGCCGGTCTTTTGCATTTCGGCAGGGCAGTCGCAGGCCACGAACCGGCGGCGTGAGGCAATGCCCGGCGGCGAAGCCTTCCGCCGCCAATCGGGTATTGACCCAGGCTGGCCTCAACCGGCGTCGGGCGTGAAGCCGGCGGCCTCGATGCCGGCGATGGCCGCCGCCTCGTCATTGTCCGACGTATCGCCGGAAATGCCGACGGCGCCGATGATTTCGCCGGCCTCGTCGCGGATCAGCACGCCGCCCGCAACCGGCACCACCCGCCCATCG
>DASYCS010000453.1:0-11282 GCA_036500025.1 Mesorhizobium sp.
GCATGACTTGACCTTGCCTTCAATTCTAGCGATGAAATCCTCGAATGTTTCAGGTATGACCCGATGATGAACCGATTTGAAGGCCCCGGCGGCAGAGAAGCACGCATCCGCTATCTCGATGGCGATTTCCAGGTAACCAGCCCCGGCGCTTTCGTGCGCTGCGCGGTCACCGGCGAATCCATTTCGCTGGACGAACTCAAATATTGGAGCGTCGAAAGGCAGGAAGCCTATGCCACGGCGGCGATATCGCTCGACCGTGAGTTGGCCGCGCATCCGGAATGGCGCACGCGCGGCTCGTCCGCAGCCTAACCCTGCAACCGGCGACGACGCCAGGCTTCCAAGGTTTGCTCGACGATCCGATCCGGTATCTGGTCGGCTTCGAACACGGCGTCGATTTCCAGAACACTTAGTCGGTCGAGAAAACCTGCCGGCGCATGATCGTGGCGCAGCCGCATCGCGTCTTTCGCGGTGGTCACCAGTTCCAGACCCGCCACCTTTGCCGTTTCGGCCAACTCGGCAAGTTCGTCCCCGGCGTAGAAATGATGGTCTGGAAAAGGCCGCGCCGCTTCAACGATGCCGCCGGCCTCAACGAGGGTGGCGAAGAACTTGTCCGGGTGGCCTATCCCCGCAAAGGCAAGCAGGTGCTTGCCCGCAAACATCTTCTTGTCACGCGGCTCTGCGCGCGCTTCGAAAATCGGCTTGCCGCCGCGCGCGGCCTTGCGCACCAGCGCATCGGCGGCCTCGCCGTCGCCCATCTTCAGGACGGCATCGGTGAATGGCAGTTGATCCGATATTCTTGCCCGAAGCGGCCCGCCTGGAATGACATGGCCGTTGCCCAGTCCATGGCGGGCATCGATAACCACCAATGCATAGTCGATATGGATGCGCGCGCTTTGAAAGCCGTCATCCATGATCAGGAAATCGCAGCCGTGCTTTTCCAGAAGGATGCGCGCGCCGGCGGCGCGGTCCGGCGTCACCGCCACCGGCGCATGCGCCGCCAGCAGCAACGGCTCGTCGCCGACATGCCTTGCACCGTCGTGCTGCGCATCGACGACATGCGGCTCGCCAAAGCTGCCGCCATGACCGCGTGACAATATACCGGGTTTCAGCCCCATCTGCTTTGCACGTTGCGCAAGCGCGATGGCAACGGGCGTTTTTCCTGTGCCTCCGACCGTGAAATTCCCGATGCAAAGCACCGGCGCGTCGATCTTTTCACGCTTTGCCGTCTTCATGCGGCGACCGGCAACCGCGCCATAGGCCAGCGAAAGCGGCGACAGGAGATAGGCGCGCCAATCCGGCTTTTGCCACCAGAAGGGAGGCGCTTCGGAAGCCACAGCCCTACCTTGCGCTTGCGTTTTTCAACCGCGCCTTCAGGACCAGCGGCTGGATGTAGGGTTCAAGCGCCTTGAGCGTCTTTGCCAGCGCCCCGCGCATTTCCTCGACGGTTGCAGCGCCGGCCGCCATCATGTCGCGCCGCGCGGCCTCATTGGTAAGCAGGAAATTGACGGCGCCAACCAGCATCGCGCGGTCGCGCACCAGCTTTGCGCCCCCACGGTCAAGCAGGCGCTGATAGGATTCGCGGAAATTCTGCACATTGCGGCCAGCAAGCACGGCGGTTTCGAGCATGGCCGGTTCGAGCGGATTCTGCCCGCCTTCCGAGGTCAGCGAACGCCCGACAAAAGCGATCTCCGTCAGCCGGAGATAAAGCCCCATTTCCCCGATGGTGTCGCCAAGCAGGATATCGACGTCGGGGCCGACTTTTTCGCCGGCGCTCCGCCGTGCAACCTTCAAGCCCATCTCGGCAAACTGCCCGACAAGCGCATCCGCTCGGTCGGGGTGGCGCGGCACGATAATCGTCAGCAATCCCGGATGCCGGGCGGAAAGCGTCGTGTGAACTTCGGCGGCGATCACTTCCTCGCCCTCATGCGTCGAGACGGCCGCCCAGGTCGGCCTCCCATCGATCTGGCGCTTCAAGCCATGAAGCGTCTTTTCATCGACCGGCGGCGGCTTGGTATCGACCTTGAGATTGCCCGATACGGAAACCGGACGCGCGCCCAGCTCCTTGAAGCGTTCGCCATCCGCTTCCGACTGGGCAACGACATGGGCCAGGTTCTCGAAAAGCGCCTCAGCGATGTTGGAACGCTTTTTCCACGATGCGAAGGAGCGGTCGGAAAGCCTGCCATTGACTAGCACCTGCGGCACATGGCGTGCGCCGAGTTCCAGAATGGTCATCGGCCAGATTTCCGATTCGGCAATGATTGCGAGGTCTGGACGCCAATGGTTGAGAAAGCGGCTGACCGCCGGCTTGAGGTCGAGCGGCACATATTGATGGATGATCCGGTCGCCCAGCCGCTCGTCGGCCACCTTCGCCGAGGTAATCGTTCCCGTCGTCAGCACGATGTTGACGCCGTAGTCGAGAATGCTCTCGACCAGCGGCACCACCGCGATGGTTTCGCCCACGCTCGCGGCATGAACCCAGATGAGCGGCCCTTGAGGGCGCTCGCGCTTTGTCACGCCATAACGCTCGCGGCTGCGGCTGCGGTCTTCCTTGCCCTTGGCCACGCGCCAGGCGACATAGGGACCGACCAGCGGATAAGCCGCCGCGCCCGCGCAGCGGTACATCATCAGCACGCTACGTGCCCAGCGCTCGCTCATCGCGGTCCGTCCACCATGCGATAAGCCTGAGCGGTCGCGGCGTTCAGCGCCTCCGTCACTTCCTGCCGCTTGCGCTCCATCTCGGCGTCGTCGGCATCTGCCGAAACGTAGATCGGCTGGCCGACAACGGTGGAAGATCGTCCGAACGGCAGGTTGATGGTGGTCTTGTCCCAGCTTTTCTCAAGAATCTTGCGCCGGCTGGTGGTGAAAGCCACAGGCAGGATCGGGCGGCCCGACAGTCTTGCCAGAAGGACGATGCCCAGGCCGGAATCGCGCGGCGTGCCGTGGGGAATATCTGCGATCATGCATACGTTGGTGCCTGCCCGCAGGGTCTTTTTCAAGGCGATGAGCGCTTTTGCGCCGCCCTTGTCGGATTTATGCTCGCCTTCCCGGCCGCCGGAGCCACGCACGATATCGATGCCGAACTTCGCCAGCACGATGGCGTTGAGTTCGGCATCGGCGCTGCGCGAGACCATGGCAGCGAGGCCGCTGCCCTTTGGATAAAAGACCGGAGCCAGCAGATGCTGGCCGTGCCAGAGTGCAACGATGACCGGTTCGAGATCGTGATACTGGCCGCCTAATATCCTGACCGAACCATTGGCCAGCGGATTGGTGAGCCGCACGAACTTCAAACCCAACGCAATCAGGCTGGCGACGGCGCCCTTGACCGCGCGCGACTTCGCCAGCGGCTGGCGAACCTTCTTCCACAGCGCCTTCGTTTTGCCGCTTCGCTTTTTTTCCGGCATGGAATTGACAGCCCGCGATGTCGCTACGCGTTGATCCATGTCAAGCGTCGGCCTTGCCGTCCGGATCGAGCAGCCGGTGCAGGTGGACGACGAAATATCGCATGTGGGCGTTGTCCACGCTTGCCTGCGCCTTGGCTTTCCACACCGTCTTGGCCGTTTCATAGTCCGGGTAGACGCCAACGATGTCCAGCGCGTCGAGGTCGCGGAATTCCGTTCCGCCCACCTTTTTCAGTTCGCCACCGAACACCAGATGCAGCAATTGCTTCTTTTCGCTGTCTCCAGACATGTCGATCCTTCACATTTCGTGATTTTTCGTGTTCACGACGTAAACCAAACCGGCCCTGTTGAAAACCGCTTTAAAAATCCGCCTGCGCGATCACCTCGGTCATCGCGGCAAATAGCGCACCGCTGCCGGCAGCCAGCGCCCCATGGCGAATCATTTCGCCGGCATAGGTTGGTGAATTGCCGTCTTGCCCGACCAGTTGGCCCCCGGCTTCCCGCAAGATCAGGTCGGCCGCCGCAATGTCCCAGTCATGGGCGTTGGGCTTTACAAACGTCGCATCCAGCACTCCGCTGGCCACCATCGCAAGGCGGTAGGCCAGGGAAGGAATATACGGCGCGCGCGCCAAATGCCGCTGCCAGTCAGGCGCCAGCAGATCGATCAGCGCCTTCGGTCCGGCGATTTCCAGTGGCGGGGTCGCGTCGCGCCTTATGGAGATGGCTTTCCCGTTGAGAAACGCACCCTCGCCCGGCATCGCCCAATAGGTTTCCTGTTTGGCCGGGCATTCCAGCACGCCGGCAATCGTCTTTCCGCCTTCAACCACGGCAACGCAGACGCACCAGCTATCGAGACCTTGCAGAAATCCGCGCGTGCCATCGATCGGATCGACGACGAAGGTGCGCCGCGCCGACAGGCGGACCGGATCGTCGGCGGTTTCCTCCGAAAGCCAGCCATAATCGGGGCGCGCCGCAAGCAGCGTCGTGCGCAGATATTTGTCGGCGGCATAATCGGCCTCGCTTACCGGCGAGGTGCCGCCCTTCATCCAGACCTCGGGATCCTTGCCGAAATAATTCATGGCGATCACGCCTGCCTCCCGCGCCGCATCGAGCAGCAGCGCCAGATCGCTGGCTGCGCTGGGCAAATCGGTCGGGTCAGCTGCCGGCAAGGGTCATGCCTTCGATCAACAGGGTGGGCGCCGCCGTTCCGAAATTCCGGTCCAGGTCGCTTGCCGGCACCATATTCAGGAACATCGTCTTGAGGTTCGAGGCGATGGTCACCTCGGATACCGGATAGGCGAGCGCGCCGTTCTCGATCCAGAAACCGGAAGCGCCACGGCTATATTCGCCGGTGATCATGTTAACGCCCTGCCCGAACACCTCGGTTACGTAGAAACCCGATTTCATGGAGCCGATAATATCCTCCGGCGTCCTGTCGCCCGGCTCGATTGCGAGATTGGTCGATGACGGCGACACCGATGACCCGCCGCGCGAGCCGCGACCATTGGTCGTCAGCCCCAGTTCCCGCGCCGCCGAAGTCGACAGGAACCAATGGTTCAAGAAGCCCTTCTCGACCATGATGAGCTTTTCGCCCTCAATGCCCTCGCCGTCGAACGGGCGCGAAGCCTGGCCGCGCCGGCGCAGCGGCTCGTCGGTGACCGTGATGGCGGCGGCCGCCACCTGTTTGCCCATCATTTCGCGCAGAAAACTGGTTTTGCGCGCAACCGACGCGCCGTTGATCGCGCCAGCCAGATGTCCCGCAATGCCGCGCGATACGCGCGGATCGAAAACCACGTCGACGCTTCCGGTTGCCGCCTTGCGCGCGCCCAGGCGCCGAACGGCGCGCTCACCGGCGCTTCGCCCAATGGTCTGCGGCCCGTCGAGATCGGAGAAATGCTGGCGAGACGAAAAATCGTAGTCACGCTCCATGCCGGTGCCCTCGCCCGCAATCACGCTGGCCGAACGGGAAAAGCGGGAAGCGACATACTGGCCGACAAAACCGTTTGAAGTGGCAAGAACCAGCCCGCCAAGCCCAGCGCTTGCGCTGCTGCCGCCTGAATTGGTCACACCTTTGACGGCGAGCGCTGCTTCCTCGGCGGCCAGCGCGTCTTGTTTCAACCGCTCGGCCGATACTTCCGTGCCGTCGAACAGATCGAGATCGCGCGGCGACTTTACCAGCAGCGCCGTATCGGCAAGCCCCTGATAGATATCCTCGGGCGAAACCTTAGCCATGGCGACCGCACGTTCGGCCAATGCCTTGGGGTCGGACGATGCGGTTGCCGAAACGCTGGCAACGCGCGCGCCGACGAAGACACGCAGCGCCACATCCTCGCTTTCGGATGCCTCGGTCGCCTCGACCTTGCCGAGGCGGACCGACACGCCGGTAGAGCGGCCGCGTACCGCAACCGCATCGGCCGCATCCGCGCCGGCGCGCTTGGCCGCTTCAACCAGCGCCGTCACGCGGTCCGTCAATTTTGCTGCATCCGGTGCGTCGGTCATCGCGTAATCCTGCCTGTTTTGGGGCCTGCCTGGGGCGCGGCCCGCCACTGCACCATCTATTGTTCCGGTCCGGCTTGTGCAATGGGAGAAGCGGCAAACCTCGCCGCCGGCTGGCTTTATCTGCTATGGGATGACCAGCCGAGATCGATACAACAGCACGGAATATCCGAAATGACACCCTTTCACCTTGCATTTCCCGTCACCGACCTGGATGAAACGCGCGCTTTCTACGGGGAAGTGCTGGGCTGTTCCATCGGACGATTTTCAGAAACCTGGGTCGATTTCGATTTGTTCGGACATCAGATGTCCGCGCATCTGAGACCGCAGGCCACCGCAGCCGCCCGCGATGGCAAGGTCGATGGGGTTGTCGTGCCCATACCTCATTTCGGCGCGGTTCTGCTGATGGACGAGTGGGAGCGTCTGGCTGCGAGGCTGGTGGCGCGCGATGACATCGACTGGCTGGAAAAGCCGATGGTCCGCTTCAAAGGTGAACCCGGCGAACAAGCAACGCTGTTCATTCGCGACCCCTCGGGAAACGCGCTGGAGTTCAAGGGTTTCCGCTCGCTTGAGCAGATCTTTGCGCATTGACCGCAAGGCTTGCGGTCGAAAGAACTGAAAAGCCGTATGGTTTCGGCTAGGCGTGATCGCCTTAGATGGCGGTTCCCAGCACCCACTCGACCAGCGCCAGCCCCCATACGGCGGCCGCCATCACCACGGAAATCAGGACGGCAAGCGAACCGCAGTCCTTCGACAGCTGAATATCGGCGTTGAATTCGCGGCTGACGGCGTCACAGACCGCCTCGATCCCGGTATTCAAAACCTCGACCACGATCAGCAACAGCACGGCGCCGATCAGCAGCGCATAATGTTGCCATGAGGAGGAAAGAAACCATCCGGCCGGAAATGCCAGCAACAATACGATCAGTTCCTGCTGGAAGGCCTGCTCGGTGGCGGCCAGCCGGCCAAAAGCCCGGCAGGAATTCACGAATGCGCTGACAAGACGGTTCATGCCAAGTGTCCTTTCGGCGTGACGGCAGGAAACACGAGCGCCATGCCGCTTCAACGGAAAGACGCGCTTATCCATTGTCTTTCAGTCTTGCGCAACCTTGACCGATGGCGACGATTTCTCGAACTGGCGAAGACCGTCGTCGATGGTGTAATAGTCGCCCTTGTCGCCGGTAAATATATGGCTTTTTCCAGCCAGCCCCGAAGGCCGGTCGAAGGAGCCTGCCATGATGGAGATCGAGTCCAGATCATGGTGCTTCCAGAACATCACCGAGCCGCACGTACCGCAAAAACCGCGCTTGGCCGCGTCGGACGCGCCATACCATTTCAATGCCTCGCCACCCTCGATGACGATATCGGCATCCTTGGAATTCGTCGCCGCGACGACATGTCCCGTCTGCTTCCTGCACTGCGAGCAATGGCAATAAATGACCCCCCGCAAATTACCGTGGGTGCGGAAATGGACGGCGCCGCAAAGGCATGATCCCGTGCGCATAGTGCTCATGACGAACTCCGTGATCTGAGGCTGACGCAGGATTCCAGTTTGGCCACGGCCATGATGGAATAAATGCGACATCGGATCGCCCTATCGGCAAATTCAAAAAAACCGGTCCAGGGCTTCGCCACAATTTCAGGTAGAAGTCGGGCTGATTCAATTGCGGAATTAACAAAGCTTTAGCAACGCTGCATTTAAGGTTCGGTTGTGGGCGGCGCTTTCTTGGGCGCGCCTCCCGGCCGGCGACATCGACGTTTTTTAAAATATGGCGCCGGGTTCAAACGGGCGGGGTGGATCAGACATGCAGCCGGCACTGGCTCAGACTGAACGAGCGACGGATATTGCCACGACCATCGTTGCCACCATGCGCCAACTCGGCGTGTTGGGATTGCCGCGCAATTATGAAATCTTCTACGAGGCGCTGACCGGTTCGAACAGCGAGCTTCGTTTGGCCGTGGTTTCGCTTGGCGACAAGCCGACCCAGGAAGAACTTGACCGCATCGGCCACCGCTTCTTCGCGCAAAATCATGGCCACGGCATTGTCGAGCAGGCGCGCGATGTAATTGCCAAGGAACTTGAAGACATCGCGCTGCTCCTGCGCAGCGAGCGCACCCATATCGAGAAATATGGCAAGATCCTCAACGAAACGTCGAGCGGCCTGAGCAACCGCAATGTAATTTCCAACGATCTCTTGCAGAAGATCGTCAGCGCCATGTCCGTCGCCACGACATCGACAATCGATCATGGCAAGCATGTCGCCACCACGCTTACCGAAAAGACCGCCGAGCTTGAAAGCGTGAAGACCAAGCTCGAAGAATATAAGCGCCTGGCCGACACCGACCCGCTGACACAAATCTGGAACCGTCGCGCCTTCGACAAGGAAATCGCCAAAATATACAACAGCAACAAGGGCATCTTGTTCAACGCCCTCATCTTGGCGGATATCGACCGTTTCAAGAATATCAATGACCGGTTCGGCCACCCGGTGGGCGACAAGATCATCCAGCTCATTGCCGAAATCTTCCAGACCGGCGTTCGCGGCGACATTTTCGTGGCCCGCACCGGCGGCGAGGAATTCGCGCTGATTGTCGAGGGCGCGAGCGAGGACACCACTTATGAAATCGCCGACCGCATTCGCGCCTTGATCGAACAGACCCCGTTCGCCAGCAGCTCGACCGGCGCCAGCTGCGGCTCGGTGACGGTATCGATGGGCATGTGCATGGCGTCCGAAGCCGACGGCCCCGAGGATTTATACACCAAGGCGGACCGCGCGCTCTATCGCTCGAAAGTCAGTGGACGCAATCAGGTCACCCGACATTCATCCATGGCAGGCCGCACCAGCAAGAACTGGCTTCTGTACAAAAAGGACTAAGGTCCACCCATAAGACGAAATAAAAAGGCGCCTCGCGGCGCCTCTTTTATTTCTGGCCTTGCCTTGTTCAGGCTGTCATCGCCCGCTTGTGCAAAACGGGCTGGGTCTTCTTCAACAGGTCCGATACCAGGAATGCAAGCTCGATCGCCTGGTCGGCATTCAGGCGCGGATCGCAATGCGTGTGGTAGCGGTCCTGCAATTCCTCCGCCGTGATGGCGCGCGCGCCACCGGTACATTCCGTAACGTTCTTGCCGGTCATCTCGATATGGATGCCGCCCGGATGCGTGCCTTCCGCGCGATGCACTTCGAAAAACGTCTGCACTTCCTTCAGGATACGATCGAACGGCCGCGTCTTGTAGCCCGCCGCAGTGATCGTATTGCCATGCATCGGGTCACATGACCAAACGACGCTGCGGCCGGCCTTTTTCACGGCCTGGACCAGCTTCGGCAGGTGGTCGCCCGCCTTGTCGGCGCCAAAGCGCGCGATCAGCGTCAGCCTTCCCGGCTCGTTCTCCGGATTGAGCAGGTCGATCAACTCCATCAGGCCGTCGGCCGTCATCGACGGTCCGCACTTCAGCCCGAGCGGGTTCTTGATGCCGCGGCAATATTCGACATGCGCGTGGTCCGGCTGGCGCGTGCGGTCGCCGATCCAGATCATATGGCCCGAAGTGGCGTACCAGTCGCCGGATGTCGAATCGACACGCGTCAGCGCTTCCTCATAGCCGAGGAGTAGCGCCTCATGGCTCGTATAGAAGTCCGTCTCGCGTAGCGCGTAATTGGTCTCCGACGTGATGCCGACGGCCTTCATGAAGTCCATCGTTTCGGTGATGCGATTGGCAAGCGACTCATATTTCTCGCCCTGCGGGCTGTCGGAAACGAAACCGAGCATCCAGCTGTGCACGTTTTCAAGGCTGGCGTAACCGCCCTGCGCAAAGGCGCGAAGCAGGTTCAGCGTCGCCGCCGACTGCCGGTACGCCATCACCTGCCGGCTCGGATCGGGAATGCGGGACTTCGCATCGAAATCGATGCCGTTGATGATGTCGCCGCGATAGCTGGGCAGCGTCTCGTCGCCCTTGGTTTCATTGTCCGAAGAGCGAGGCTTGGCGAACTGCCCGGCAACGCGCCCGATCTTCACTACGGGCTGCGAACCGGCAAAGGTCAGCACCACCGACATCTGTAGGAAGACGCGGAAGAAGTCGCGAATATTATCCGCGCCATGCTCGGCGAAGCTTTCGGCGCAGTCGCCGCCCTGAAGAAGAAATGCGTCACCGGCAGCGACGGTCGCCAGCTGTTTTTTCAGCTTGCGCGCCTCGCCTGCAAAAACCAGGGGCGGAAAGGTGGCCAGTTGGGCTTCCGTGGCCTTCAGCGCATTCGCATCCGGATAGGCCGGAACCTGCTGAATTGGCTTGGCTCTCCAGGAATTCGGGGACCATTTCGTCATCGTAGCACCAACGCTCTTTCCCGCGGTCGCAATATCCCGCGATTTTCCCTTTGCCTATATGGGGATCGCCGGCTCCATACACGATGCCGGATTTGTATTCTAGACCGGATTTAAGTGGCTGGCGATCTGCCGGGACCAACCCGAATCAAATTTCAAACGTTACCGTCATGTCGTTTGCGGCGACCAAAACGGTCATTTTCTTCACTAAAAGTGGCAGCGGATCGCATCAAAGCCTTATGCACATCCTCCGATAGCTGAGAATCTTTGGCTTTTCCTTTCGGCCGCGCTGACAGGCGCTTCGCCATATCCGGCTCTTTTGAGCGCGTTATCTAACTGTAACAAAACGTTTTTATATCATGCGCAATTCGCGTCGCGTTTCATTGTGTTGCCGCTCGGCAACGTTTTTCGGTCCAGACAACGCCTTGCCGACAAAATTAATGGAAAATGATCAATTGGTGTTACCATCTGTAACAAAGAACGAGCGTGTTTGGATGGGATTGTGATTCGCGACGACCGACCGCGACATTCAATACTGAGACGACTGCACCGTGGAGCCGAAAGGCCGCCGCCCCTGACGCCGGTGTCTTCAATGCGCGGCTTCTGGGGGCTGATCCGGGCCTACTGGTTTTCGGATCACTGGAAGGAAGCCTGGAGCCTGACGATTATCATCGCAGCGCTCACGGCAATCTCCAGCAAGACGGGCGTTTGGTTCGCCGAAATGTCGGGCGAACTGGTCAATTCGATAGCTTTCTACCACGACGCCGCAAACACCGCGCCGCTGCGGTCCCTCCTGACCAACGCCGGCATGCTCGTTGTCCTGGTCATCATCAAGGACGCAGGCATTACCGGCACCAAAAGCTTCGTATCCTCGACCCTGCACCGAAAATGGCGCAAATGGTTGAACGGACGTTTCAACGAAGCCCTTCTTGACCCCAATCATACGCATTTCCACACCCAGAACGGGTCCGACGGCTCCGTGCCGGACAATATCGATCAGCGCGTGCAGGAATCGATCAAGGGCGTCACCGGCGGCGCCATCGGCCTGGCCATGGGCGTCATGGCCGTTGCCAC
>DASYCS010000454.1:0-1616 GCA_036500025.1 Mesorhizobium sp.
AGGGCCGCGCCAACACGCGGCCCTTTTTCTGTCAGCGCGCAAGCAGGTTCTTTTCGAACCAGAAATCGGCATAGGGATTGTCGTTGTAGCGCGCCGTCTCGATAAAGCCCTCGCTGCGGTAGAGCGCCTGTGCCTCGCGCAAAATCCGGTTGGTATCGAGGACAAGCTTCCTGTAGCCCTCGCCGCGCGCCATCGTGTCCAGTTCACGCAGCATCCGCCGCGCCAGGCCCTGCCCGCGCGCGGACGGGGCGGTCCACATGCGCTTTACTTCCGCCGTCTCCGCATCGAGCCTGACCAGCGCCGCGCAGCCAATTGGTTCATCGCTGCTGCGCGCAATCAGGAAGAAGCCGTTGGGCGGCATCATTTCGGCGTCGGACAATGACTTGCCGGCATCCGGATCGAAGCCCGTCTCGAAGCGCTCCGCCAATTCCCTGAAATACTGATCTAGACACCAGCGTGCATCCGGTTCGTCAGGCAGCACGGTGGCAATTTCGATTTGCGGGATGGAAAGCAACGCGCGGACTTCCGACATGGCCGCCGTCAAGCGGGCACGCTGGCTAGAATCCAAGGGCGAAAGAATGGAAGCCGCCAACTCATCCGACAGTTGGTCATAGCTGTCGAATTCGGCTCGGCCCTTGGCGGTCAGCACCGCGCGCCGCACACGGCCGTCGCCGGCCTGCTTTGCGACCGCGACAAGACCTTGCGCCTCCAGCGAACGCAGCAGGCGGCTGACATAGGCGGAATCGAGGTTCAGCAACGCGCGAAGCTGACGCACATCTCGTCCTTCAACGCCAATCTCGAAAAGAAGCCGCGCCTCGCCAAGCGGCCTGCCACGGCTGAGATAGCTGTCCTGCAATGCGCCGACGCGCTGCGTGACAAGGCGGTTGAACAGGCGAACCTGCTCTATCTGATTTCTGTCCATTACCTGACTTTAGTCAGGTAAATCTCACCGCGCAAGATTTCTCTCGCACCGATCGTCAGACCAGACGGCTTTGTTCTACGGCGGCGTTGATGAAGCTGGCAAACAGCGGATGCGGTTCAAGCGGGCGGCTCTTCAGTTCGGGGTGATACTGCACGCCGATGAACCATGGGTGATCCGCATATTCGACCGTTTCCGGCAGCACCCCGTCCGGCGACATGCCGGCAAACACCAGCCCGCATTCCTCCAGCCGCTGCTTGTAGTCGATATTGACCTCGTAGCGGTGGCGGTGGCGCTCGGAAATTTCGGCGCTGCCGTAAATTTCGGCGATCTTCGAATCCGGCGACAGCCGCGCCTCATAAGCGCCGAGCCGCATCGTGCCGCCTAGATCGCCCGTTTCGCGGCGCTTTTCCAGCATGTTGCCTTTCAGCCATTCGGTCATCAGGCCGACAACCGGCTCGTCGGTGGCGCCGAATTCGGTGGAGGATGCGTGCTCGATGCCGGCCAGCGAGCGGGCCGCCTCGATGCAGGCCATCTGCATGCCGAAACAGATGCCGAAATACGGCACCTTGCGCTCGCGCGCGAATTTGGCGGCCAAAATCTTGCCCTCGGAACCGCGTTCGCCAAAACCGCCCGGCACCAGAATGCCGTTCACCTTTTCCAGATAGGGCGCGGGATCTTCCTTCTCGAAAATCTC
>DASYCS010000455.1:0-28813 GCA_036500025.1 Mesorhizobium sp.
ATTTCGATGCAAACGCTGCTGGCGAAAACCGGAGCCGAGCGTGTCGTCAGGGCGATGCCCAACGCCGCCGCCGAAATTGGCCTGTCCTATACGCCGTGGTTCTGCTCCGCCGCCGTTTCGCAGGCCGACCGCGCTTTCGTGCAGTCGCTGTTTGAAAGCTGCGGCAAGGCCGACGAGGTCGCGGCGGAGGCGGAAATCGATTACCTGACCGCGCTCAGCGGTTCCGGCCCGGCTTTTCCGGCGCTGCTTGCCGACGCCCTGCTTGGCCATGCCCTTTCGCAAGGCCTGCCCGCGGCGATTGCCCGGCGCGCGGTGGAGGGCGTCGTCTGCGACGCCGGCCGGTTGATCGCGGCATCCGATGCCACGCCGGGCGAGATGGTGCGCACCTTCATGGAATATCGCGGCACCACCGATGCCGGCCTGCGCGCGATGAAGAACGCCGGATTTGCCGAGGCGATTCACGCCGGCCTGTCGGCCGCCGCAGCCAAGGCCGTGGCGATGGAAAACCACGGAAACAGGAGTGAGGAATAGCCATTCGGCAAGACGGTGTGCCGGATGGCTGGATTTGTGACAACACCGCGAAAAAAGGGAACAAAATGAAGAAACTTCTCGCATCGACGTGCCTGACAATGGGATTGCTGACGATGGCCTCGTTTGCCTCGGCGGCGGAGTGCGGCAACGTCACCATCGCCTCGATGAGCTGGCAAAGCGCCGAGGTCATGTCCAATGTCGACAAGGTCATCCTTGAAAAAGGCTATGGCTGCAACGCCGAGATCATCGTCGGCGATACCGTGCCGACGATCACCTCCATGGTCGAGAAAGGCCAGCCGGACGTGGCGCCGGAAGCCTGGATCGACCTGCTGCCGGAGGTCGTCGACCGTGGCATGAAGGAAGGCAAGATCGTCACCGCCGCGACCTCGCTGCCGGATGGTGGCGTCCAGGGCTGGTGGATCCCGAAATATCTGGCCGACGCCCATCCTGACATCAAGACGATTGCCGACGCGCTGAAGCACCCCGACCTTTTCCCCGCGCCGGAAGACGCCAGCAAGGGCGCTATCCTGAATGGCCCGGCGGGCTGGGGCGGCACTATCGTCACCTCGCAGCTGTTCAAGGCATTCGACGGCGAAAAGGCCGGCTTCACGCTGGTCGACACCGGTTCGGCTGCCGGCCTCGACGGTGCCATCGCCAAATCCTACGAGCGCAAACAGGGCTTCGCCGCCTTCTACTGGGCGCCGACCGCGCTGCTCGGCAAATATGAGATGGTCAAGCTCGACAATGGCTACCCCGTCGACAAGGCCGAATGGGCGCGCTGCAACACCGTCGCCGACTGCCCCGATCCGAAGGTCAATGGCTGGCCGAAGGACCGCGTCTTCACGCTGGTCACCAAGCCGTTCGCCGACCGTGCCGGACCGCAGGTGATGGACTATCTCACCAAGCGCTCATGGTCGAACGACACCGTCAACAAGTTGATGGCCTGGATGACCGACAACCAGTCCACCGGCGCCGATGGCGCCAACCATTTCCTCAAGGAAAACCCCGATCTGTGGGCCAAGTGGGTTTCGCCGGAAGCAGCGGAGAAGATCAAGGCCGGCCTCTGATTTTCCTGTTCGCTCGACAGAAAATGGCAGCCGATGCGCTGCCATTTTTCCGCCGCAGGCACGCCGCGCATCCACCACCCGTCATACTTGGGCTTTGCCCGAGGATGACGGCGAGCAGACATCTATCGACAATGCGAAAAGCAAACCGGCACCGCAGCCCACAACGGATAATCTACACGCATCCTCGCCTTATAATTCAGGGGCTTTCGTTCGCTTCCTGCCGCAATGTCGCGATGAAGCGCTTGGTTCGCTCGCGTTTCGGATTGCCGAACAACTCGCCGGCCGGCCCCGTCTCGACGACGACGCCGGCGTCGAGGAACACCACTTCGCGGGCGATCTTGGAGGCCAGGCGCAAATCGTGCGTCGCCATTACCATGGTGGTGCCTTCGCCGGCCAGCTGGCCAAGCACGTCGACCACCTCCTGCGCCAGTTCGGGGTCGAGCGCCGAGGTCGGCTCGTCGCACAACAGCACCTTGGGCGACGGCGCCAGCGCCCGCGCGATGGCCACGCGCTGCTGCTGGCCGCCCGAAAGGGTCGCCGGCCAGGCGTCGGCCTTGTGCTCCATGCCGACCTTTTCCAGCAGTTCCATCGCCCGCTTCTTGGCGCGCTCGGCCGGCCATTTCAGCACGGTCGTCAGCCCTTCCATGACGTTCTCGATGGCGGTGCGATGGGGAAACAGCTGAAAACTCTGGAACACCATGCCGGTCTGCCGGCGCACGCGCTGGATATCCTTGGTCGCAACCTTCACGCCCGGCTTGAACGTCAACGCCTCGTCGCCGATGCGCACCGTGCCCGAGGTCGGGATTTCCAGCAGGTTGATGCACCGCAAAAGCGTGCTCTTGCCGCCGCCCGAAGGACCGACAAGCGCCGTCACGCTGCCCTCCGCGATGGTGACGCCGACGCCCTTCAGCACATGGTTTTCGCCGAAGCGTTTTTCGATGTCGGTCAGTTCGATCATGAGCGCGCCTCCAGGAAACCGCCATAGCGGTCTAGCCGCACTTCCAGCCGCGTCTGCAACGCCGACAGCACCGAACTCATGGCCAGATAGAGAATCGCCGCCTCGACATAAAGGATCAGCGGCTCATAGGTGACGGCGACGATGCGCTGCGCCGCCTGGAACATTTCCGGCACCGTGATGGCGGCGGCAAGCGAAGTATCCTTGACCAGCGAGATGAACGTGTTGGAGAGCGGCGGCACGGCCACGCGCCCTGCCTGCGGCAGGATGGTGCGCCGCATCGCCTGGCTCCAGCTCATCCCGATCGAATAGGCGGCCTCCCATTGGCCCCTTGCCACCGAGCCGATGGCCGCCCGGATGATCTCCGACGTATAGGCGCCGACATTGAGGGTGAAGCCGATCAGCGCCGCCGTAAAGGCATCAAGCAGGATGCCGGCGGAGGGCAGCCCGTAGAAGATCAGGAACAGCTGCACCAGAAGCGGCGTGCCGCGAAATATCCAGACATAGAAACGCACCACCGCCACCAGCGGCTTCGGCCCGAACAGCCGGATCAGCGCGACGACCAGCCCGACGCCGAGGCCGAAAGCGAAAGACAGAAGCGTCAGCGGCGTGGTGAAAACGGCTGCGGCCCATAAAAGGGGGCCAAGCGAATCCAGCATCAATTGCAGCCAGTGCGGCACGGAATCATCTCCTTTGCGGATCGCCGGAACGAACCGGCGCGCCATATCATGCGAAAAACGGCGAGCCGTCAAAGACGGCCCGCCGCATTGTCGCGTCAAGCCGGGCGTACGATCGCCCGGCCTGCAAGCTTACTTCGAAACGTCCTGGCCGAAATATTTGTCGGCGATCTTCTGATAGGTGCCGTCGGCCTTGATGTCGGCCAGCGCCTTGTTGATGGCGGCGACCAGTTCCGGGTCGCCCTGACGCACGATGATGCCGGAATAATCGGCGTTTTCTTCCTGCGCGGCGATCTTCACATCGGCGTCGGGCTTGTGCTTCTTGAAGTCGAGGTAGGACAGGCTGTCATTGATGGTGGCGTCGGCGCGGCCCGTCAGCAGAAGCTGGATCGACTGGTCGAAACCATCGGTGCCGACCAGTTCGGCCCCGTTCTTTTCAGCCAGCTTGCCGAAATTCGAGGTCAGCGACTGCGCCGACTTCTTGCCCTTCAGGTCGGCAAAGCTCTTGATGTCGGCATTGTCGCCCTTGACGATCAGCACCGCCTTCGACGCGATGTAGGGATCGGAGAAGGCATATTTCGCCTTGCGCTCCTCGGTGATGCCGACCTGGTTGATGACCGCGTCATAGCGCTTGCCGTCAAGGCCGGCGATCAGCCCGTCCCACTTGCCTTCGAGGAAATCAGGCTTGACGCCGAGCTTGGCGGCGACCGCCTCGCCGATCTCGACGTCGAAGCCGACCAGCTTGTTGTTCTCGTCATGATAGGTGAAGGGGGCGTAGGTGCCTTCCGTGCCGATCTTGATCGCGCCATCGGCCTTGATCTGGTCGAGGTTGGCGCCGGCGAACGAAGCGGTGATGGCCAGCGCCTGCACGGCGCCGGCGACGATGAGTGAATTAAGCCATTTCATGGTGGGGAAATCCTGATTTTGCGCGGATGACACCGACGCTTGTGACCGGCGGCAATCTGACAGAGCGGCTCCGCCAGATTAAGGAAATTTATTCCAATTTTTCGCCATTACAAGAATCAAATTCTGATTTCCCCCCGTTCAATGCCTACACCCATCATTCCGGCCTTCAGATTGCCGGGAACCATTTTTCGCGCAAGCCCGTTATCGCCACGCGAGCGTGACATGGCGGGATTTCAAGCCGCCGTCCGGACGCCCCTTGGAACAGGCCGAAAGCGGGAAGGGCAGGCAAAATGATGCAGGACAGCGCCGGGCGCAGTTTCATCCGCAGCGCCATGCAGGCCCCCTACCTTGAGCGCGACGAGGAACATTTGCTGGCGCAGCGCTGGCGCGATGACGCCGACCAGAACGCCTTGCACCGCATGACCGTGGCCCATATGCGCCTAGTCATCTCGATGGCCATGAAATTCCGCCATTTCGGCTTGCCCGCCGGAGATTTGATCCAGGAAGGCCATGTCGGGCTGCTGGAAGCCGCCGCCCGCTTCGAACCCAACCGCGAGGTACGCTTTTCGACCTACGCGACATGGTGGATACGCGCCTCGATGCAAGACTACATCCTGCGCAACTGGTCCATCGTGCGCGGCGGCACCAGTTCAGCGCAAAAGGCCCTGTTCTTCAATCTGCGCCGCTTGCGCGCCCGCCTTGCGGCCGGCTCCGGGCCGCTCGGCAACGAGATGCTCTACCGGCAGATCTCGACCGCGCTCGGCGTTTCCGAGGCCGATGTCGCCACGATGGATTCCAGGCTTTCGGCGCCCGACAGTTCGCTCAACGCACCGCTGACCGACGATGCCGGCGCTGTCGAACGCATGGATTTCCTGGTCGCCGACGATCCCTTGCCCGACGAGGTCGTCGGCGACACGATCGACGTCGAACGCCGTGCCGTCTGGCTCAAATCGGCCCTAACCGCGCTCGATGCGCGCGAACTCAGGATCATCGAGGAGCGCCGGCTGACCGATGAGGGCGCGACGCTGGAGGCGCTGGGCGAAAAGCTTGGCATCTCCAAGGAGCGCGTGCGCCAGATCGAGGTCCGTGCCATGCAAAAGCTGAAGACGGCGCTGGTCCGGCAGAACCCGGAATTCCTCGCGGCTTAGAGTATTTCCAGCAAAGTGTGAAACGATCTTGCGTCCGGAAATGCAGTCAAAAAAAAGATAGAGCGAGTTTGTCGATTCAGCAAAAATCGAAACCGCTCCAGCGCTGTTGCCGCCCTATTTGTCGGTGACGATCTTGACCTTGTCGCCGGCGGAAACGCTGGCGCCCGGCGACATGGCGTTCAGCACCAGGAACAGGTCGAGCTTGCGGTCGACGCCGATCATCATCGCCGACAGTGAACCGACCGTTTGCCCCGGCTGCACGGTGACGACGCGGATATGCAGCGGCTTTAGCGCGGCTTTCTGGGCGGCATCCAGCACGCGGAAACTGCCGCTCACCGACCGCGCCACCGTATCCAGCGAGGTGCTGGCGATGGGCGCCGCCGTCAGCAGCCGGTAGACCTGTCCGTTGGCCCGAATGACCGCGATATCGAACCGCCAGCCATCGGCGCTGGCCTTGGCGGTCGCCGCCTCATTCCCGGCGATGGTTTCCTCATGCACGCTGGCATTGTCGAGGCCGGCCACCCATCCGCTGCGGATGTAATCGGGCAGCGAGCGGTTCTGGTCGATTGCAACGCCATCGAAGCGGATCGCCATGTCGCCGGGGCCGGTCGCGGTGACGGCGGCGGCGGAATTGTCGATGATGAAGCCGTCCGGCACCGAGAACGATATGCCAAGGCGCGGATGCATGAAGGTGTTGCCGCGCACATAGCCTTCATCCGGCGTGTCGCCGTAGAGCAGGCCGTCTATGCCGGCGAGGAAGGAATTGCGGTCGACGGTGCCGACCCCCGGCTGGCCGAACTCGCGCGCATGGCGCTGCGCCAGTTCGATGCGCTGCGGCGTATTGGGGTGCGTCGCCAGGAAGTCGAGGCTGGCGTCGGTCGCGCCGCTGATCGAGCGGAAGTCGCTATAGGCCGACATCGATTGCAGGAAACGGCCCGCCGCATAGGGGTCGTAGCCGGCTTCGCCCACCGATTTTATGCCGATGGCGTCCGCTTCCAGCTCCTGGTTGCGCGAAAACTGCGCCATCCGAAGCTTGCCGCGAATGAGCGCCGCCTTGGCGGTCGGGCTGTCGCCTAGCACGTCGGAGACGACCTTGGTCGCCAGCACTTCCTCGGCTTCCTTCTGCTGGCGCTGCAAGCCGTGATTGGCGGTGACGTGGCCCATTTCATGGGCGATGACGGCGGCCAGCTCGGCCGAATCATTGGCCAGCGCCAGAAGGCCGCGCGTAATATAGAGGTACCCCCCCGGCAGCGCGAAGGCGTTGACGTTGGGCGAATTCAGGATGGTGATGCGGTAGGTCTGGCTGGGGTTGGCCGACACGGTGGTCAGGCTGCCGACCACCTTGGCTACCATGCGCTCCAGCTTGGGGTCGGAATATTCGCCGCCATAAGTGGCCAGAATGCGCGGATGCTGCGCCTTGGCCAGTTCGGCAAGCTTGCTGTTGGCCGCGACATTATCGACGGTGACCGGCCGGTTGGACGGTTGGAAGCCCGATTCCTGGATATCGGGCGTGACCGCCTGGCATCCGGCCAGCGCCCCGGTCAGCGCCAAGACAAAGCCGGCCAGGGCGAGATAGCGCGCCAGCGGATTCACTTTCAGTGCATGGGAACCGGTCGACAGATCGGTTTCCTTTCGAGTTCGAGCATACACGTTCGCGAAAACTCTCGCATTCAGGATGTTGCTTTAGCGCAATCGCGGCGAGAATCGAAACATTTAGCCGGAACTAGCCACACTCAATCCTGCATGGCAAGCAAACGCCATAGCGGACCGGACGGTCTTGATCGTAAATTATGTCCGCTTTCAGGCAATGTCGCGTGATCGGCCGCCGGCCAGTTGCGATCCCATATAGCGCCTGAACACTTCGGGTCCCGACCCTTCGAAGAAATCGGCGGCGGAACCGGCGGCAGCGACCCTGCCATTCTCCAGAAACACCATGTCGCGCGCTATGCGGCGCGCATCCTCCGGCTGGTGGGTGACGAACAGCACCGTCATGGCGCGCTCGGCCTGCAAACCGGCGACAAGGTCGAGCATGTCTTCGCGCAACGCCGGCCCGAGCGAGGCGAACGGTTCGTCCAGCAGCAGCACCGGGCGTTCGCGCACCAATACGCGGGCAAGCGCCACACGCTGGCGCTCGCCGCCGGACAGTTCTCGCGGCAGCCGCCTTTCCTTGCCCGAAAGCCCGGTGCGGGCAAGCGCATCGATAATGGCTGCGCGGTCGGCGGCGCCAAGCTTCAGGCCAGGCGAGCGGCCAAGCCCGACATTCTGCTCGACGCTCAAATGGGCAAACAGATTGTTTTCCTGAAAGACCATCGAGACGGGCCGCATCGAGGGCTGGTCGGCGGTAACTTCCTTTTGCCCGATCAGCACCCGGCCGGCGCGCGGCGTCTCGAAACCGGCGATCAGATTGAGCAGCGTCGATTTTCCTGAACCGCTCGGCCCCATGATCGCGGTAATGGTCGCCGGAGCGAATGCGACGTCGAAGGAAAGCGCAGTCTCGCCATAGCTGAACGACACCTCGTCGAGGCGTACGCCCCAAGCTTCCTTTTCCATGCCGGTATTCATGACGGCCGATCCTTTCCAAGGCGATCCGCAGCCAACATTAAGGCAAGGCAGACGAGGCCGAGCAACAAGGCCAGCCCCGCCGCATCGGCGGTACGGTAGCTGCCCATCCGCGCCAGCAGAAGATAGGGCAGCGTCTGCACGGAATCGCCGCCGAACAGCGCGATGACGCCGAGATCGCCCAGCGAAAGCGCCATGGCAAAGGCGAAGGCAGTGGCGAACGGACGGCGCAGGGCCGGCCAGTCGACCAGACGCAACCGATTCCAGCCCGCAATGCCAAGCAGCGCGCACAGCCGCTCATGGCGTTCGCTCGCCGCATCGTAGGCGGGACGGATGGCGCGGACGGCAAACGGCATCGCCATCACGGCATTAACGGTTACGACCATGACCGGCGCGATGGCGAACACATCGGCGAAACGGCGAAGCAGCAGGAACCAGCCCGCGCCGATAATGATCGGCGGCACCACCAGCACGAAGCCCGCGCCGGTATCGGTGGCATATTCGAGCGCGCCCTTGATGCCGCCGCCCCGCCCCAGCGTCAGTGCCCGCCGCGCCGCCACCAGCGAAAACGACAGCATTGCCGACAGCAACGCCGACAGCACGGCCAGCACGATGCTGGTCAGCGTCGCCCGCCGTACCGCGCCTTCTGCGGCAAGCCGGGTGAGGTCGGCGTCAAGCCCCGCCATCACCGTCGCGGCCATCGGCCCGGCGACGAACAGCAGCGCCAGGGCAATGAGCGTAATGTCCAATGCCGTCTCCGGCCTGCCTGGCGTCAGAAACCGGCGCGGCGCGACCGGCAGATTGGCGTCGCCCGTGGTGTTGGCCCCAAGCCGCGCCAGCGCCAGCACGACCGCGAAGGTGAGCGCCACCTGCAAAGCGGTCAGCGCCACCGCCCGCGACGGATCGAAATCGAAGCGCAACGCCTGATAGATGGCGACTTCAAGCGTGGTGGCGCGCGGCCCGCCACCCAGTGTCAGCACGATGGTGAAGGAGGTTACGCACAGCATGAAGACAAGGCCGGCAACGCCCGGCAGCGCCTGGCGCAGCGCCGGCCATTCGATCAGCCTGAACGTGGCGCGCGGCCCCATGCCAAGCTGGCCGGCCAGCCGCCACTGGTCGGCCGGCACCGTCTGCAACGCTTCGAGGAACAGCCGCACGCCAAGCGGCAGGTTGAAGAAGACATGGGCGACCAATATGCCGGAAAGCCCGTAGATGCCGGGCCATCCCTCGCCGCCGATTGCCGAAAAAATACCGGCGAAATAACCGGCGCGCCCATAGAGCGACAAGACGCCAAGCGCCGCCACGATCGCCGGCAGCGCCAGCGGCACGGCGAACAATTGCAGAATAAGACTGCGCCCGAAAAAACGCGGATGCCGCGACAGCGCCCGCGCCACCAGCAAAGCCGGCGCGACCGACAGGACGGTCGACAGCCCCGCCTGCCGGAGCGTGAAGCGGGCAACCCTGAACAGATAGCCGTCAAAGGCCGAAACGGCCCCGGAAATATCCTGCCCGCCCTGCACAACAAGCCCGGCAAACGCGCCGCCGACAAGCAGCACGACAAAGGCAAGCGCGATAATGCCGGCGGCGATGCGCGGGTCCGCCTTGCGGGGAGAGCCGGCAAGAAGATGCCGTGAAGCGGCGTCCGCCAGCCGGGGTGAAGGATCGATCAAGCCCATGGCCCCCACCTTGCCGCGATCGCTTCGCAGCGCAAGGCGTTGCCGTTTCCCCCGCCCTTTGAGGGCAGGGTAAGGCCCGCTTTCATTTGCTCATCACGGCCAGCCATTCGTCCACCCAGGCCTTGCGGTTCTTGGCGACCTCGTCGGCGGAAAACAGCAGCGTCTTTGCCGGCTTTACAAGCTTGTCGAACGCCGGATCGAGCGGCTTGTCGGTTTTGCCGGCCGGAAACATCCAGTTGGTCTCGGGAATGGCGTCCTGGAATTGCGGCCCGGTCATGAAGGCGATGAATTTTTCCGAAAGCGGGTTCTTGGCCCCAACGGTAGTGGTGCCGGCAACCTCGATCTGAAGATAATGCCCCTCGCTGAACGACGCCGCCTGATAGCGGTCGGTTTTCTCCGCGATCATGTGGTAGGCCGGCGAAGTGGTGTAGGAAAACACCATCGGCGCCTCGCCCTTGGTGAACAGGCCGTAGGCCTCGCTCCAGCCGGGCGTCACCGTCAGCACGCGGTCCTTCAGCCTGGCCCAGGCTTCCGGCGCCTTGTCGCCATAGACCGACTTTACCCACAAAAGCAGGCCCAGCCCCGGCGTCGAGGTGCGCGGATCCTGGATGGCGATCTTCTGCGACGGATCGCCCTCGACCAGTTCCTTCAGGCTTTTCGGCGGGTTCTTCATCGCCTGCGTATCGTAGACCACGGCGAAATAGCCGTAGTCGTATGGAACGAAAATATCGTCCGTCCAGCCGCCCGGCACGGACGTCTCAGCCACGGAGCCATGCGGCGCAAACAGGCCCGTCGCCTTGGCTTCCGCCGTCAGATTGGTGTCGAGGCCGAGCACCACGTCGGCCTTGGTCGAAGCGCCTTCCAGCTTGACGCGGTTGAGCAGCGCCACACCATCGGCGACCGAGACGAAATCGACCTCGCAGCCGCACTCGGCCTCGAACGCCTTCTTCACCTGCGGGCCTGGTCCCCATTCGGCGGTGAAGCTCTCATAGGTATAGACGGTGAGTTTTTCCTTGGCCGCCGCCGGAACGGCAAGCAAGGCGATGGCCGGGATAAGGGAGTAGAAAAATGTGCGCATCGGCGCCTCCTTCGCAAGTGTTGAAAGGAATTGAGGCGTCGGGCTACCGAGGCATCTAATCCCTCCGCCGGTACAAACCGGATCAGGTTCAGCGGGTTGGCGAGATCACCTCTCAGCCGGTCCACGAAAATCGCGTCCGGCACCCCGTTAGAGCGCCTCGACACATAAGACCGCTTGGGGAGCGAGGCAAGCGGAAGTTTGCCCATGGTGTGGTCACGGCCTTCCGTTTCCGCCGCCGGGCTGATAGAGGCGACGCCCATGAGCCAATTCACCATTCTGCTTGGCGGCGATCTCGTTCACACGCCGCTGCTTGCCCGGCAGGTCGCCGGCACCCGCACCATCGCCGCCGATGCCGGCATCGGCCATGCCGCCATGCTCGGCCTGATGCCTGAACTATGGGTCGGCGATTTCGATTCCGTGCCGCCGAACCTGCCCGCCCATCTGGCCTCCGTCCCGCGCCAGACATTCCCGCGCGAAAAGGACAAGACCGACGGCGAACTGGCGATCGCGACTGCATTGCAGCGTGGCGCGACCTCGCTGATCCTTGCCGGCGCCTTCGGCGGCGCGCGCACGGACCACGCCTTCCTCCACCTGGCGCTGGCGGTACATCTTGCCGAAGCCGGAACCGAGGTGCTTTTGACCAGCGGCGCGCAGGAAGGCATTCCGGTGCTGCGCGGTGAACGATCCTTCGACTATGCCGATGGCACCTTGTTTTCGATCCTCGGCTTCTCCGACCTTTCCGCCTTGACCGTCGAGGGCGCCAAGTGGCCATTGGACAATGTCGAGGTCGCTTTCGGCTCCTCGCTGACCATCTCCAACGAAGTCAGGGGCCGCCTGCGCGTCGAGCTTGGCGACGGCCGCGCCATGCTGCTGGCCCATCCCTTTCCCGTCGCGGGGAGCTAGGCAATGGCCCCGCCACTTCTCAATCTCGACGCTATAAAGCTGACCTTCGGCGGCACGCCGCTGCTGGACGGCGCGGAACTGACCGCCTCCGCCGGCGACAAGATCGCCTTGGTAGGACGTAACGGTTCCGGCAAATCGACGCTGCTGAAGATCGCCGCCGGGCTGGTCGAGCCGCAGGATGGCGAGGTCTTCCGCCAGCCTTCGGCAACCATCCGCTATTTGCCGCAGGCGCCCGACATGGAAGGTTTCGCCACCGTGCGCACCTATGTCGAGGCAGGCCTTGGCCCGGCCGACGACCCGCACCGCGCCACCTATCTGATGGAGCATCTCGGCCTGAGCGGCGAAGAGCGCCCCGCCGACCTTTCCGGCGGCGAAGCGCGCCGCGCCGCCCTTGCCCGCGTCATGGCGCCGGAACCCGATATTTTGCTGCTGGACGAGCCGACCAACCATCTCGACCTCGGCGTCATCGAATGGCTGGAAGAAGAACTGGTGCGCACCTCTTCCGCGCTGATCGTCATTTCGCACGACCGCCGTTTCCTCGAACGCGTCTCGCGCGCCACCGTCTGGCTGGACCGCGGCCAGACACGGCGGCTGGACAAGGGTTTTGGTCATTTCGAGGCGTGGCGCGACCAGGTGCTGGAAGAAGAAGAGCGCGAACAGCACAAGCTTGGCCGCCAGATTGTACGCGAGGAGCACTGGCTGCGCTATGGCGTGACCGCGCGGCGCAAGCGCAACATGCGCCGCCTTGGCGAACTGCAAACGATGCGCCAGCAGTTTCGCGGCCATCGCGGCGCCGAAGGCAGCGCCACCATGGTTGCCAGCGACGCCACCGAATCCGGCAAGCTGGTCATAGAGGCCCGCAACATCGGCAAGAGCTTTGGCGATCTCACCGTGGTCGACGGTTTTTCGACGCGCATCCAGCGCGGCGACCGTGTCGGCCTCGTCGGGCCGAATGGAGCCGGCAAGACAACGCTGCTGAAAATGCTGACCGGCGAACTGAAGCCCGACGCCGGCAGCGTTCGCCTCGGCACCAACCTGGAAATCGCCACGCTCGACCAGAAGCGCGAGGCGGTGGACCCGGCCGAAACGCTGGCGCAATATCTGACGGATGGACGCGGCGAGAACCTCGTCATCAATGGCGAGCAGCGCCATGTCGTCTCCTACATGAAGGACTTCCTGTTCAAGGCCGAGCAGGCGCGCACTCCGGTGCGCGAACTGTCGGGCGGCGAGCGGGCGCGGCTCATCCTGGCGCGCGTTCTGGCGCGGCCCGCCAACCTTCTGGTGCTGGACGAACCGACCAACGACCTCGACATGGAAACGCTGGAACTGCTGCAAGAGCTGGTCGCGGGCTTTGCCGGCACGGTCATCCTGGTAAGTCACGACCGTGATTTCCTCGACCGCACCGTCACCAGCGTCATTGCTCCGGATGGCAATGGCAGCTGGATCGAATATGCCGGCGGCTATTCCGATATGCTGGCGCAGCGCGGCGTGACCCGGCTGGAAGGCCGCAAGGCGCGCGTGAAGGCCGATGACGCCGCCACAGCCAACAGAGCGGAACCGTCAGCGCCTAAAGCGCCTTCGAAGAAGCTGTCCTTCAAGCAGAAATTCGCGCTGGAAACCCTGCCCAAGAAGATCGAGGCGGTGACGCAATCGATCGCAAGGCTTGAAAACAACATCGCCGATCCCGCCTATTACGAACGCGACCCGGCCTCGTTCCAGAAAACCATCGCCGCCCTCGACAAGGAGCGCACGACGCTGGCCGCGCTGGAGGAAGAGTGGCTGGAACTGGAAATGCTGCGCGAAGAACTTGAGGGGTGAGGCGCCGGTTCGCCCTTCGGGCGAATTGAAAGGCCCGGTGGGCCTTTCAAAGGCGCCGAACGCCCGAGGCCATAGCCGAGGGCCGGACCAAGTCGTGTGACGGGATGCGGCGGCACACCAGGCCGGGCCGGTTCATCCAAGCGCCATCAACCGAATTACTTGCTAACGCTTCAACATGCGCATATTCTATGCGCAGTTTTATTGGAGATCTTGCAATGCTTGGCAAACGTCAGTCCCCGCAACGAAAACCGACAAACCTTTCCCTCGATGCAACGCTCGTCGCTGAGGCAAAGGACCTCAACATCAACATCTCCCGCATTGCCGAAGACGGTATTGCCAGGGCTGTCTCAGAGGAAAAGGCGCGTCTTTGGCGGATCGAAAACCGGGATTCCATCCAAAGCTTGAATGCCTATGTTGAGGAACATGGGATACCATTTGAGAACGACCGCCAGTTCTGATGGCCAGGTACGATGTTTTCTCAAATCCTACCGGACCGGGCTACTTGCTCGAAGTCCAGGCCGACCTCCTGGAGGATTTGAATACGCGGGTCGTCGTGCCGCTGGTGCCGCATGACGTCAAGTTAAAGGCCGTTCGTAGGCTCAATCCAGTCTTCATGATCGAAGGCAGACAGTATGTCCTGTTTACCCATCTGATCGCCACCATCCCGGCGGTGCGCCTCACTGGACCCAGAACGAACCTGATTCGCCACCACGACGAGATCGTCACCGCGCTCGACATGCTGTTCCAGGGCTTCTGAGCGAAAGCCGGCAGAAAGCCGGCCTCACCCCGCCGTCTTGGCCTGCCAGGCCTTCATCGCGTCATCGAACACCTTCTCGCCGGGAATGCCCTTTTCCATGGTCAAAAGGGCGCGGCGGCCGGATTTATAGATCACCGGAATATCGATCCAGCCCTGGTTCCTCAACAGCGTGAGGTTGGTCTGCTCGTCGGCCTTGGTGTCGTTGAGCGCCACCAGGAAGAAACCGTCTGCGATCTTCGCCGGGATGCCGACCAGCGGGCTGCCCGCATCCTGTTCCGCCGGCTTCATCGCCACGCGTAATATATTGTCGATGCCGCCGCCTTCGAAGCCGTCCGGCGTCAGGAAGATAAGCTCGATAATATGGCTGGCGGGCAGCGTCTCGTCGGTGTTGCGGTGGATGGTCATGCGCAGCTGCACGTCCTTGCCCGGAATGGTCACCTCGGCGCGTATCGCCGGTTCCGGCGGCGCGTCGCCGCCCGGCGATTCCTGCACCAGCGACCAGACGATATTGCCGGACTCGGCGGAGCCTTGCGCAGCGCTGGTGCGCTCCTCATAGAAGATCGCTTTCTGGCCGACCGCGAGCGCCGATTGCGCTGGCGCAGCCGCAGGCGCGGCCGCAGGCGCGGCCGTCGTCCCTGCCGCCGGAGCGGTCACTCCGCCCACAGCCGCCGCGGCTCCCGCCGGCGGCGCAGCCCCCTGCGCGGGCGGCGGCGTCGTCAGGCCGACCACCGATGTGCCCTCGCCAATCGTATTCTCGCCGCCGGCCGGACCCGGATCGGTCTCCTTGCCCTCGGATGTCAGGCGCTGCGTGAATTTGGGCGCTTCGCCAGTATCGGTGGCGGTATTTGCCGGCGTTGCCTGCCCCGGCTGTGTCGTCGGCGCTGTCGGCGCGGCAGGCTTGGCTGCGGCCAGCGGCTCTTCCTTAACCACTTCGCCGCCGGCCTTGCCTGCGCCGAACATCGACTTGAACGCGCCCGCGTTCAGCCAGATGCCATAAGCACCGCCGGCAACCACCAGCAGCGCCACGACAGCCGCAACCAGCCCGCCCCGCCCGCGCGAACGCTCGCTGGAGCCGGCCGGTTCAAAAACATCCGCTTCTGGATCAGTGTCGGGGTAGGGCGAAAACGCCTCGTCGCGAACGGCTGGCCTAGCTTCGGCAGGCCGCGCCGCTTCCCGATCAGTGCGCTTTTCCGCAGCCGGGGCAAAGCTTGGCGCGGGGGCCGGCGTCGGAACCGGTTCCGGCGCTTTGCGGGTCTCCGGCACAGGCGCCTGCCAGGCCGGCTCTATCCTCGGCGCCGGCCGCAGATGGCTGGGCTGGTTCTTGTTGCGGTCGATGGAAGAGAAGATATTTTCCAGTTCCGCGAGCGGGTCGGAAGCCGGCGCAGGTGCCGGCGCGGGCTTGGCATAGCCCTTTTCGACCGTGGCGATGGCTTCTTCCAGCGTGCGCTTCTGGCGCTCGGCCACCGCTTCGGGCGGCGGCGGCACGATGGCGGCAAGCTTGGCTGCGATGGTCGAGCGCGCCTTGTCATAGACCCTGGCGCGCACGTCCGGCGTCGTATCGCCCATGCCGTCGATGGTCTTTTTCAAAACAGCAACGAAATCTGCCATGCTTCAGTAGACCTGTATCTTTCTCCCCGGTCGGTCCCCGCAAATCAGCTGCGATGCCCGGAGAAGAACCTGATTAATCTTGAAACGGATCGGTCACAAGGATCGTATCGTCCCGTTCCGGGCTGGTGGAAAGCAATGCCACGGGCGCACCGATCAGTTCTTCGATGTAGCGCACATATTTGACGGCCTGCGCCGGCAGGTCGTTCCAGCTCCTGGCGCCGGCGGTGGTGCCCTTCCAGCCCTCCAGCGTCTCGTAGACCGCCTCGACCCGCGCCTGCGCGCCCTGGCTTGCGGGCAGGTAGTCTATCGTCTCGCCGTCGAGCCGATAGGCCGTGCAGACCTTGATCTCGTCCAGCCCGTCCAGCACGTCCAGCTTGGTCAGCGCGATGCCCTTGATACCGTTGACGGCAACCGCCTGGCGCACCAGAACCGCATCGAACCAGCCGCAGCGGCGCTTGCGGCCGGTGACGACGCCGAACTCGTGGCCCTTGGTGCCGAGAAATTCGCCGATCTCGTTCGTCTGTTCGGTCGGAAACGGACCTTCTCCGACCCGCGTGGTGTAGGCTTTGGTGATGCCTAGCACGTAATTGATTGCGCCGGGACCAACGCCCGAACCGGCAGCAGCCTGCCCCGCGACCGTGTTGGACGAAGTGACGAACGGATAGGTGCCGTGGTCGATGTCGAGCATCGTGCCTTGCGCGCCTTCGAACAGGATGCGCTCGCCGGCGCGGCGGCGGTCGTCGAGCACCTTCCACACACGGTCGACATAAGGCAGGATCTGGTCCGCCACTGAGGTCAATTCGCCAAGGATCGCTTCGCGCGACACTTCCTCATGGCCAAGCCCGCGGCGCAGCGCATTATGATGCGCCAAAAGCCGGTCGACCTTCAGGGGAAGCGTTTCCAAATCCGCCAAATCCATCACCTTGACCGCGCGCCGGCCAACCTTGTCCTCATAGGCCGGACCGATGCCGCGGCGGGTCGTGCCTATCTTGGTCCCGGAACTGGAGGCGGCGTCCTCGCGAAAACCGTCCAGTTCCCGGTGCAGGGAAAGGATCAGCGCCGTGTTTTCGGCTATTTTCAGGCGATCCGGCGTAACTTCGACGCCTTGCGCCTTCAATTTCGCCATCTCGGCGACGAAAGCATGCGGATCGAAGACGACGCCGTTGCCGATGATGGAAAGCTTGCCCTTGCGCACCACGCCCGACGGCAGCAGCGACAGCTTGTAGACGGTGCCGTCGACGACCAGCGTGTGGCCGGCATTATGACCGCCCTGGAACCGCACGACGACATCGGCGCGCTCCGAAAGCCAGTCGACGATCTTGCCCTTGCCCTCGTCGCCCCACTGCGAACCGACGACCACCACATTGGCCATAGTGTCTTCCCTTCAATTCCTGCAAAGAAGCTGCGGCTGGCGCCGCGAAACGACAGGCCTCTATAACGTCAAGACATGGCAAGCGCGACCATTCTTTGCCGTGTAAACCACGCCGAGGCACAAGAAATTTCGCTTTTCGCGGCATTTACTTGGCCTGCGGACCGCCATAAGCCGACAACCCTCAATCAGGTCGCACTCCCCATGCATAAAAAAGCCTATCTGCTGCTGCTGGCGACCACGCTGTTTTGGGCCGGCAATACCGTGGCTGGAAAACTGGCGGTCGGCCACATATCGCCGATGCTGCTGAACGCCGCCCGCTGGAGCTTCATGCTGGCGGCGCTGCTGGTATTCGGCCGCAGGCACCTGGCGCGCGACTGGGCCACGATGCGCCGGCATTGGCCGTTCCTGCTCTTTGCGGGATTCATCGGCTTCACCCTGTTCAGCGTCGCCATGTACAGCGCGCTTCTCTATACCTCGGCCACCAATGTCAGCATCGAACAGGGCGGCATTCCGTTGTTTGTCTTCGTCGCGTCCTATCTGTTGTTTGGAGTGCGCACCACCGCCGGGCAGGCTGCCGGCTTTGCGCTTTCCTTCGCCGGCGTCGTGGTGACGGCCACCCATGGCGAAATTCACAGCCTGCTGCATCTCGGCATGAATTACGGCGATGCGCTGATGTTGCTGGCCATCATCGCCTTCGGTTTCTACACGGCGCTGGTGCGGCGCAAGCCCGACATCCACTGGATCAGCCTGATGGCGGCGCTGTGCGTGGGCGCGGTCGTCAGCGCAATTCCCTTCGTCGCCCTCGAAGCCGCCAGCGGCACGCTGGTCCCGCCCGACGGCCAGGGCTGGCTGGTCGTCTTCTATGCCGTGGTCTTCCCTTCGCTGGCCGGCCAGGCCTTCTATGTCCGCGCGGTGGAAATGATCGGCGCCAACCGGGCCGGCATCTTCGTCAATTTCCTGCCCGTCTGGGGCGCGCTGCTGGCCGTGGCCATACTGGGCGAGGAATTCCACGCCTATCATGCCATCGCGCTTTTCATCGTCATGGCCGGCGTATTTTTGGCCGAATTTAGCGGCCACCGGGCGCAATCCGCCCGCATCTGAGCGACGAAGGCGGAGCGTCCCCAGCCTAGATGGACGGTTGCGGGCGCGCCCCAAGAAAAAAGCCCGGCGCGAGGCCGGGCTTTGCATGAAGATCGATGCTTTCGAGGTGTCAGGCAGCTTCTTCCTGCTCGGCTTCCTCGTTGTCGGCCTTGGCGCCGCGTTTCGGACCCTTGTTGAGGTTCACCTCGATGAGGCGAACCGCTTCGGTTTCCGACATGCGGTTGACGGCGGCGATTTCGCGCCCCATCCGGTCGAGCGCCGCTTCATAAAGCTGGCGCTCGGAATAGGACTGCTCCGGCTGGTTGTCGGCGCGGTAGAGATCGCGCACCACTTCCGAGATCGAGATAAGGTCGCCGGAATTGATCTTCGCATCATATTCCTGCGCGCGGCGCGACCACATGGTGCGCTTGACGCGGGCGCGGCCCTGAACGACCTTCAGCGCGCGCTCGACATAATCTTCCTCCGACAGCTTGCGCATACCGATGGAGGTCGCCTTGGCGACCGGCACCTTCAGCCGCATCTTGTCCTTCTGGAAGTCGATGACGAAAAGTTCGAGCTTGTGCCCGGCCACTTCCTGCTCGTCGATCGAGACGATCTGGCCGACGCCATGCGCCGGATAAACAATGAACTCGCCGGTTTTGAAACCGTTTCGCGCCGACGTGGAAACCTTCTTCTGGGGGATCGCCGTTGCCATTACGCCTGAACTCCTTCGTTGTAGTGTCGGCCGTTGTAGTGTCGGCAAACCGCCGACCGAACCCGAACGACCGTGATTGACCCGGCCTTGCCGCCAGTCGCAAACCAACGCCCCGAAAGAAGGAACAGAGCCGGCAAGCCGCTGTCGCGCGATCGCCAGGCCCAGATTGCTCCGGTCCGGTTCGTAGAATTCACCTTTCAGTGATTTAGGCGTCCGCCGCCATAGATCGACTTCGTGTCTGGCATATTCACCGTAGATAACACAAAAAGTCGGAAGAATCAAGAATTTGCTGCATGCGCGAAGGCACAGCGCCACCGCCGCCGGGCAAAATGACCGTCATTGCCGGCCGGCGGCACCTGAAGCTTAGTTGCCCTCGCCGGGTTCGGCGGAAAAATACTTCTCCAGCTTTCCGGTTTCGCCGTCGAAGCTTTTGGCGTCGGCTGGCGCATCCTTCTTGGCGGAAATATTGGGCCATTTGTCGGCATATTCGGAATTGAGTTGCAGCCACTTGTCGAGGCCGGATTCCGTATCCGGCTTGATCGCGTCGGCGGGGCATTCCGGTTCGCAGACGCCGCAATCGATGCACTCGTCCGGGTGGATGACGAGCATGTTCTCGCCTTCATAGAAACAGTCGACCGGACAGACCTCTACACAGTCCATGTACTTGCATTTGATACAGTTGTCGGTAACGACATAGGTCATCGGTCGGCTCCGGGAAATCCCGTATTGGCAGGCTTTCGCCCGCACTGGCAGGCTTTCGGGGTCAGGTAACCCCTTTGCCAACCCCTTGCAAGGGACAGATGCCCACGCAAGCCGGCCCAGGCGAAACGTTATTCCAATGCCGCGCGCGAGACGGCCGCCGGTCTCAATCCTCGTCTAACAGCCTGTCCGTCTGGCGGCGCTGCTTCTTGGTCGGGCGCCCGCTGCCGGCATCCCGCAGCGGAACCATGGCGCCGGCGACGGCTTCCTTGCGAGGCACGGGCGGCGGCGACATGTCTTCGTAGAGCTTTTTCGCCTCCTCCGCAGGACCACGGCGCAGGCCTGGCCCAATGATTTTCCAAACGGAAATCCGCCGGTCGAGCGTGAGGGTCAACACGTCGCCCGGCTTGACCAGATCGGATGCCTGCGCTGCTTTGTCGCGATTGATGCGCACGCGCCCCGCCACCACCAGCTTGGCGGCCAGCGAGCGCGATTTCACCGCCCGCGAAAAAAACAGCCACTTGTCGATGCGCTGGCGCCCGTCCGCGACCATCGGCCTTCAGCATTCGGGCGGCAGCGCCGGACGGGACGACCGCATCGGCGTTATTTCTTCAATTGCTCGCGCAGGGCGGCAAGCTTGGCGAAGGGCGAATCCGGATCGAACCGCACCGGCCTTTCCTCGCGCGGCTTCGACTGGAACGCCGGCTTGCCGTGTCCCTCGCCCCGGCCCTCGTTACGATTATCCGGGCGATTATCAGGCCTGCCACCTTCACGGTAGGGCTTGCCGCCCTGGGCCGGCCTGCCGCCGCCACCGGGCTTGCCATAGGCGCGGCCTGCGCCCTCGCCCTGCGGCCTGTCGGCCGACTGGCCACCCTCGCCCGGCTTGCCCCCCTCGCTTGGCCTACCCTTGTAGCGGCTGCGGTCAAAGCGCGGACGGCCCTTGCCCTGGCTCTTTTCCGCGGCGTCACCCTGCTCGGCGGCGGGCTGGCCGGTGGCCGGCACGTTATTATTGCGCCCCTGCGCGCCACGCTGCCGATTATCCTGGCGGTGACCGCCGCGCGGCCGCTCGAAGCGGGCCTGCCGCCACAACAGGATCGGCTTTGGCGGCTCCCCGGCGGCTTCCACCTTGCCGGGCGTCGCGCCTTCGTCCGTAGCGGCGGCTGCCGCATCGACGGCCTGCGTCTCGGCCGCGCCAGCGACGGCATGAGCGACGGCTTGGCCGGCATCAATCGAAGGCTCGGCTTTCTCGTCGGCATGTCCGGCCTCTTCCAGCCTCAGGCCTGCCGTTGCATCCGCCTCTATCGCCTCGGCTTCCTGCGCCAGCAGCGTCGCTTCGGCCACTTCGGCCGGTGTCTCCGGCTGGGTTTCCGCAGCGACGGTCATTGCTGGCGCCGTTTCGACGGCAGGTTCTACCGCCGGCGTCTCGCCTGTGTCGGAGCCGGCCGACGCCGAAACGTCGCCCGACGCTTCCTCCTCGCCGCCGCCTGCCGCCTCTTCGACGGGAAGCCCGGCGGTGGCGTCCGCCTCGATTGCCTCGGCCTCGACCGCCGCAAGCTTGGCTTGCGCCGCCTCGCGGGCAGCGTTGTCCTGCGCTTCGAGCCGCGCCTTCACTTCCGTCGCCGGCTTCGGCTCGGCACGATAGCCGAGACCTTTCAGTATTTCCTCCATGTCGTCGGCATTGGCGCCGAGAATGGACATCATTGCCGGCGTCACCATGAACGCCGTGCCGTCATAGCCGCCATCCGGGCGCGGGCCGATACCCGGCTTCCAGTTGGTCGCAGGGCGGATGAGGTCGGCCAGCCGTTCGAGAATGTCGATGCGCACTGCGCGCCGGCCCAGATTGCGATAGCCGGCAAGCTTGTAGAACGCCGGATCGAAGGCTGGATCGATGATTACCGAGGTGCGGCCCGAAGCCAGCGCATGAACCACGTCGCCAAAACCCGGCTTGTCCTTGCCGTCGTTCTTCAGCGCCCACAGCAGGGTGATCAGCCCCGCCGGCGCCGGCTTGACCAGCGACGGAACGAACACATGATAGGCGCCGAAGCGCACGCCGAGGCGGCGAAGGCCGGCGCGCCCTTCCTGGTCGAGCGTCTTCATTTCCTCGGCGATGTCGCGCCGGTTGATGAGGCCGAAATTCTCGACCAGCTGGAAGGCGATGCCGCGCGCGATGCCGGAAATCTGCTCGGCGTTCTTCAGATCGACCAGCGGCTTCAACAAAAGCTCGACCTGGAAGTTGACGAAGCGATCCGCCCGCGCCGCCACCTTGTCGCGCGCCGGTCCGTTCAACTGCTCGTCGGCCAGCAGCACCAGGCGCGGCTTCAGCGCGTCTTCGCCGGCGACCAGCGTGCCGATCGGCGCGCCGATCCAGCGCAGCGTGCCGTCCGAGCCAAGCGCGATGTCGCCATTCGCTGCTGCGCCGAACCGCTCGGCGCGCGCCTCGAACTCGGCGGCCAGCGCCTTGTGCGCGGCAGCCTTCACCGCCTTGGCGTCTTCGCCGCCCGCACTTTGGTCGGCGGTAAAACGGAACCCCTGCAACTCGCCGACATGGTGGCCTTCGACAAGGACGGTTCCGGCAGGGCTTATTTCGGCTTCAGGCATCGTGTTTTCTCTAAGGCGCCGCATGAGGACGGAAGTCCTGCGGTCTACAAAACGTTTCGTCAACCGCTCATGCAGCGCATCCGACAATCTGTCTTCGATTTCCCGCGTCTTTTCCTGCCAGTGTGCCTGATCGGCAAGCCAGCCGGGCCGATTGGAAACGAAGGTCCAGGTGCGTATCTGCGCGATCCGGTGCGACAGCGTGTCGATGTCGCCCTCGGTGGTGTCGGCGCGCCGCACCTGTTCGGCCATGTAGTTTTCATCGACATGGCCGCGTTTCGCCAGATCCATATAGATGGAGGCAATCAGGTCGGCGTGCTGGGCCGGCGCAATCCTTCGGTAGTCCGGCAGCGCGCAGGCTTCCCACAACAGCGCCACCCGCTCGCGGCCCGTCGCCAGCGCGCGAATGTCCTCGTCGCGCGAAAGATGCTCCAGCGCCTGCGCGTCCACCGCCGGCAGCGCCCGCGTCAGCCCCTCGACCGGCGCATTGGCTTCCATTGAACGCTTCAGCCCATCGAGGCTTGAAAAGTCGAAACCCGTGGTGCGCCATTGCAGCACCTTTACTGGCTCGAAATCGTGGCCCTCGATCTTCTGGATCAAATCCTCTTCGAACGGATCGACCTGGCCGGTTACGCCGAACGTGCCGTCGCGCAGATGACGCCCCGCGCGGCCGGCGATCTGGCCAAGCTCGGCAGCGGTCAGCTGGCGGTATTGAAAGCCGTCGAACTTGCGGTTCTGGGCAAAGGCGACATGATCGACGTCGAGATTGAGGCCCATGCCGATGGCGTCGGTGGCGATCAGGTAATCGACATCGCCGGACTGGTAGAGCGCCACCTGCGCGTTGCGCGTGCGCGGCGACAGCGCCCCCAGCACCACCGCCGCCCCGCCCTGCTGGCGGCGGATGAGTTCGGCGATGGCATAGACCTCATCGGCCGAAAACGCGACGATGGCCGTGCGGCGCGGCAATCGCGTCAGTTTCTTGGAGCCGGCATAGGCCAGATGAGAAAGGCGCGGCCGCGTGACCACGGAAATGCCGCGCAACAGCTTCTGCAAGATGCCCTGCATGGTCGCGGCGCCCAAAAGCAGCGTTTCCTGGCGCCCGCGCAAATGCAGGATGCGGTCGGTGAAGATGTGGCCGCGCTCAAGATCGCCGGCCAGTTGCACCTCGTCCAGCGCGACGAAGGCGGCGTCGGTTTCGCGCGGCGTCGCCTCCACCGTGCAGACCGAATATTTCGCCCCCTTGGGCTGAATCTTTTCCTCGCCGGTAATCAGCGCGACCTTGTTGGCCCCGACCTTCTCGCAGACACGGCCATAGACCTCGCGGGCAAGCAGCCGCAGCGGCAGACCGATAATGCCGCTTTCATGCGCCACCATCCGCTCGATGGCGAGATGCGTCTTGCCGGTGTTGGTCGGCCCCAGCACCGCGGTCACGTCGCGGCCGGAGAGGATCAGCGGCTCGGTCTGTTTGGGTTGGATGTTCATCGGCTCGGAAGAAAGACCTGCTTGCCTTGCATTGCCGGGAGCGCGCCGCAAAAGCGCGGATGATGAACGACACATAGGGATTTGAACGGGGAAGCGAAAGCGGAATGTTTTCGAACGCCGCGCAGCCGCTTCTGGAACGGCGCGATACGTGGCCGATTAACAAGTGGAACGGGACTGGAACGAATCGGCGACGAATCGCTGACTCACACTGATTCAGGCTTTGTTCACGGCTAAATGTAGATTTTATATCGCTAAATTTACCATATGCTGAATCACATCCGTCATCCGCCTCGACGAGACGGGTCGCGCCGTTAACCTTAGCCGGCAAGCCATGCCGCCATCTTCGGGTCGCCCACCGTAAGCGCCTGAAATCTTTCTGATTTTTTAACGATCTTCAAGCGCCGCGCGCAGCCGGACCGTTTTCACGTTAACGCCTTGTCCAAAGCCGGAACGAAACGACGACGAATCGGCGATGCGCAACGTTTCCCGTTTCGTTCACCCCAACATCTTGCGTTATGCACAGCTTGTCCACCGACGATCCACAGGCGGCTGCGCCCGATTCCGACCCGCCGCGCCGCCGATGTTAACTTTTGCGTGCCGCATTGAGACACCAGCAACGGCGGTCAGCCTCAACTCTGCCTGAAATCGCCGGCACGGTCAGGCGATATACTGGCCCCCATTGGCCGTCAGTGTCGATCCGGTGATGAAGCCGGCATCGTCGGAGGCAAGGAATACCACGCAGCGCGCGATTTCCTCCGGTTCGCCAAGCCGCCCGACCGGAATTTGCGGAATGATGCGCTCGTTCAGCACTTTCTCGTCGATCGCCTTGACCATGTCGGTGCCGATATAGCCGGGACAGATGACGTTGACGGTGATGCCCGCGCGCGCCCCCTCCTGCGCCAGCGCCTTGGTGAAGCCTATGTCGCCAGCCTTCGAGGCCGAGTAGTTGACCTGGCCTGCCTGCCCCTTCTGCCCGTTGATGGAGGAGATGGTGACGATGCGGCCGAACTTGCGCTCGCGCATGCCGTTCCACAATGGATGCGCCATGTTGAAGGCGCCCGACAGATTGGTGTCGATCACCTCTTTCCATTGCTGCGGCGTCATTTTGTGGAACATGGCGTCGCGGGTGATGCCGGCATTGTTGACCAGCACCGAGACCGGGCCGAGATCGGCCTCGACCTGCGCGACGCCGGCAACGCAGGCATCGTAATCGGCAACCGACCATCTGTAGGCCTTGATGCCGGTTTCCGCGCTGAACCTCTGCGCCGCTTCTTCATTGCCGGCATAGTTCGCCGCCACCGCATAGCCGGCATTCTTGAGGCCCACGGAAATCGCAGCGCCAATGCCGCGCGTACCGCCGGTAACGATTGCAGCCTTCGTCATGCTTGTTCTCCCATTATGGAAAGAGCGAACCGGGTGCGGCGAATAGCGAAAGGGTTAGTGCCCGCCGCCGACGCCGTTCTTGCCTTGTCCGCCTTCCTGTCCCCTGATCGTCAATTCATGGCTTCAACGCACATGGCCACGCCCATGCCCCCACCGATGCACAATGTGGCGAGGCCCTTGCGGGCGCCGCGCCGCTTCATTTCGAAGACCAGCGTATTGAAGATGCGCGCGCCCGAAGCCCCGATCGGATGGCCGATGGCGATGGCCCCGCCATTGACGTTGACCATCGCCGGGTCCCAGCCGATGTCCTTGTTGACCGCGCAGGCCTGCGCCGCGAAAGCCTCGTTGGCCTCGACCAGATCGAGATCGCCGACCGCCCAGCCGGCCTTTTCCAGCGCACGGCGCGAGGCCGGAATAGGGCCGGTGCCCATGATTGCCGGATCGACGCCGGCTGTAGCCCAGGAAGCGATGCGCGCCAAAGGTGTAATGCCGCGCCGCGCGGCTTCCGCCTCGCTCATCAGCAGCACGCCCGCCGCGCCGTCATTGATGCCGGATGCGTTGGCGGCGGTCACCGTGCCATCCTTGTCGAAGGCCGGCTTCAGCTTCTGCATGGCGTCCATCGTCGCGCCGTGACGGATGTATTCGTCCTGGTCGACGACCGTGTCGCCCTTGCGGCCCTTGACCGTGAAGGCGACGATCTCGTCCTTGAACTTCCCGGCCTTCTGGGCGGCCTCCGCCTTGTTTTGCGAGGCCAGCGCGAACCTGTCCTGGTCGTCGCGCGTGATCTGGAACTGCTTGGCGACGTTCTCGGCGGTGGTGCCCATATGGTAGCCGTTGAAGGCATCCCAAAGCCCATCCTTGATCATGGTGTCGATCAGCTTCAGATCGCCCATCTTGGTGCCGGCGCGCAGATGCTGCGCATGCGCCGACATCGACATGGATTCCTGGCCGCCGGCGATAATCACGTCGGCGTCGCCGCCCGCTATCTGCTGCATGCCCAGCGCAATGGCGCGCAGGCCCGAACCGCAGACCTGGTTAAGCCCCCACGCCGTCGTTTCCTTGGGCAGGCCGGCAATGATCGAGGCCTGCCGCGCCGGGTTTTGCCCCTGCGCCGCGGTCAGCACCTGTCCGAGGATGACCTCGTTGACTTCCGCCGCATCGACGCCGGCGCGGACAAGCAATTCCCGGATCACCGTTGCGCCAAGTTCATGCGCGGGCGTTGCCGCAAACGCCCCGTTGAACGATCCGACAGGCGTGCGCGCGGCGCTGGCGACGACGATGGAATTGGCAGCAGACATTTGATTCTCCATTCGGCCATGGCTCGCCCGCCAGGGCGATGAATTAGCGGTTGTTTACTTTTCTTGCCCTTTCCAATCACCAAGTCAAACCGGAAATGGTCATGCCCGGCATGCATGCCGGACAGGCCCCGCCAAGCGGTGCGCCATATCCCAGGCCCAAAAGCGGTGCCGCCGTTCCCGCACTGCACAAACCGCTTGGAATCCTGATGCCTTTGCGCATATCCTTGAAAAATTGCGCAATCTTGCCGGCTACATGTTTTGGGTACGCCGGTGCCGGGGAGGATGCTGATGGCAGCAAAAGACGAACCGGTGGTGATCAAGAAATACGCCAACCGACGCCTCTACAACACAGGCACGAGCACCTATGTGACGCTTGAGGATCTGGCCGAAATGGTCAAGAAGGGCGAGGAATTCACGGTGCAGGACGCCAAGACCGGCGATGACATCACCCACCCCGTACTGACGCAGATCATCTTCGAGCTAGAGAACAAGGATGGGCAGAACATGCTGCCGGTGCCGTTCCTGCGCCAGCTGATCGCCTTTTACGGCGACCAGATGCAGGCCATCGTGCCGAGCTTCCTCGAACAGTCGATGATGGCTTTTTCCAAGGAGCAGTCGCGGTTTCGCGAGCAGATGAAGGAATCGCTGGCGCAATCGCCCGTAGAGGTCATGAAATCGCCGATAAAGGCGCTTGAGGAACAGACCCGCCGCAACATGGAAATGTTCCAGAACGCCATGCGCATGTTCACGCCTTTTCCGCAGGCGGGAGCAGGCGCTGCCGCCGAACCCGCCGGCGCCACCAATCAGCCTAGCTCCGATGCACCGGAAAAACCGGGCGACCTGCAAGAACTGAAGGAACAGATCGCGGCGATGCAGCGCAAGCTCGACAACATGTCGTGAACGCGCTTCTTTACCGGCTGCCCGGCCGCCATATCTATCCGGTCGTGGCGAGTAAGCGCGGGACGCCTGAGGGCCGTGCCTGCCGTGCCACCGATCCCGCAACGCGCCGGCCTGACCTGCAATGCGCCTATCCTGATGTGTGACGACAAATGACAGAACCCCGCCTCGTCCCGGTCTTTGACGGCCACAACGACACGCTGCTCAAGCTCTATCTCGCTTCCGATCCCGACAAGGAAAAGCTGTTCATCGACGGCTCGCCCGCCGCGTGGCACATTGATCTGCCCCGCGCCAAAAAAGGTGGCCTCGTCGGCGGCATGTTCGCCATTTTTCCGCCGCCCGTCGACGAGCGCAAGCACGATGCCGGCCGCCCCGCGCCGATGCCCGGCAATGACGAGCCGCTGCCGCCACAACTGTCGATGAACGCGGCGCGCGTCTCGACGCTTGGCATGGCGTCTATCCTGTTCAGGCTGGAGCGCGCCGGCGCGCTTTCCATCTGCCGCAGCGCCGCCGACATTCGCGCAGCCATGGCGCGCGGTTCGCTCGCCGCCGTCTTCCATATCGAAGGCGTCGAGGCCATCGATCCCGAACTTGCCATGCTGGACGTGCTCCACGCCGCCGGCCTGCGCTCGCTCGGCATCGTCTGGAGCCGCCCCAATGCCTTCGGCAACGGCGTGCCGTTTCGCTTTCCCTCCTCGCCCGATACCGGCGACGGCTTGACCGACGCCGGCAAGGCGCTGGTCAGGGCCTGCAACCGGCTGAAAATCCAGATCGATCTTTCCCACCTCAACGAAAAGGGTTTTCGCGACGTGGCGGCATTAAGCGACGCGCCTCTGGTCGCCACGCATTCGAACGTCCATTCGATCACCGCCAGCGCCCGCAACCTGACCGACTGGCAACTCGGCGCCATCCGCGAAAGCAAGGGCATGGTCGGCCTGAACTTCGCCACCGGCTTTCTCAATCCGGCCGGCCCATCGGGAAGAGGCGCCGATATCGCCATGATGATCCGTCATGTCGACGCCATGCTGGAAGCGCTGGGCGAGGATGGCGTCGGACTGGGTTCCGATTTCGACGGCGCGCCCGTTCCTTCCGAGATTGGCGACGTTTCCGGCCTGCCAAGGCTGATCGAGGCCTTCGAAAAGCACGGCTACGGGCCGGAACTGATCGAAAAGATCGCCTGGAAAAACTGGATCGGCGCGCTCGAACGCTCGATCGGGTAAATTATCCGGCAAATCCCATCCGCTTCAGCCAATCCTTGCCGACGCCGCGGTCGCGGATGATCGGCAGCGGGTCTTCACGGTCGAGCCGCGCGCAGATGCGGTAGACCTCGAGCGCGCCGTCACCGATCTCGCCGCGCTTGTGAAAAAACATCGCCGCCGCATAACGGGTGCGGCCCGACCATTCCTCGCCAAGCGGCGTGTTGACCAGCGCCCATTGCTCGGCTGCCTCGTCATCCGCTTCCCCGGCCATGGTTCAAAAATCCGCCGGCGGGTTGGCGGTGCGGCGGTCGAGCTTGATGAAAGGCCTTTGCACCACCTTCGCGCGCTTCATCATCTTCTGGTACTGCAACTCGCGCATCGCGTAGATCTCGACCCACAGATCATCGACC
>DASYCS010000456.1:0-7418 GCA_036500025.1 Mesorhizobium sp.
CGCCGAAGGCAAACAGCAGCGCTACCGCCGCCTCGGTGCGAAACCCCGCGAACGCCAGCAGCGCCAGCGCCAGAAGCGCCAGCAGGACGGCAAGGTGAGCGCGCAAATGCGAGAAGGAATCGAGCGCCGGATGCAGCGCGCCGAAGAAGCCGAACACCAGAGCGGCGGCAATTGCCAGCATGGCAAGCAGGATCAGCGGTTGAAATATCATCTGTGGCCGGCGCATGGGATAGTCCGAAACAATGTCGTTCATCGACGGTAAAATGTGTCACGCATATCTTTTGCGCGAAATTGCGGCGGCGCGGTGAGGGACCGATGAAATTCGAACAATGGCCTTATGTCCTTGCTTTGGCGGCAAGCGTTTGCGTGGCGCAGGCGCGCGCGCAAGGGCAGCCTGTCGAGCAGGAGCAGAGTTATGCCATTACAGGCGCTTCCGGCCCGGAGCTGTATGCCTCCATCGGAGAGCATGGACCGCTGGTCGGCGGTGGCGTCCGCGCCATCGCGCACACCAATTTCAAGCTGACCTGGACCAGAAACTACGTGCCGCAGGGCAGCGCCTGCGTGCTGGTTTCGGCGCGTCCGAAGCTTGTCATCACCTATACGTTGCCGCAGCCGGCAAACTTGTCGGCAGCACTTCAAAGGCGCTGGAATGTCTTCATCGACGGCATCCGCCGCCATGAGCGCGTGCATGGCGATCACATCAAGGCCATGGTGAAGCGCATCGAAGCCACCACGATAGGCGTGCGCGTCGAAAACGACCCAAGCTGCCGCAAAATCAGGGAACAGCTCAAGGGGCCGCTGTCACAGGCATCCCTTGCGCAGCGGCAACAAAGCCGCGATTTCGACCGCGTCGAGATGGGCGAGGGCGGCACCATCCGACTGCTGATCCTTGCGCTGGTGAACGGCGGCTAGAGCAAGGCGGAACGAGCCTACCGATCTTGCCGCGGCTTTTTTTTACGCCCGCAGCTTTTAATGCATGCCGTCATCGCAAAAACCGCCGCACAGTTTTGCGCGACAGGAACGGCGCTATTGAAACGCCGTCTCCGAGAAACTCCGGAGCTTTCTGGAATGCAGCCGCTCCATCGGCATTTCGGAAAGCTTTTCCATCGCCCTTATGCCGATGGTCAGATGTTGCGCCACCTGGCGCTTGTAGAATTCGGTCGCCATGCCCGGCAGCTTGAGTTCGCCGTGCAGTGGCTTGTCGGAAACGCAAAGCAATGTGCCGTAAGGCACGCGGAAGCGGAAGCCGTTGGCCGCTATCGTGGCCGATTCCATGTCGAGCGCGATCGCGCGCGACTGCGACAGGCGCTGAACCGGCCCGCGCTGGTCGCGCAGTTCCCAGTTGCGATTGTCGATGGTGGCCACGGTGCCGGTGCGCATGATGCGCTTCAGGTCGTAGCCGGAAAGGCCGGTCACCTCCTGCACCGCCTCCTGCAACGCCACCTGTATTTCGGCCAGCGGCGGGATAGGCACCCACACCGGCAGATCGTCGTCCAGCACATGGTCCTCGCGCACATAGGCATGCGCCAGCACATAGTCGCCCAGTTCCTGCGTGTTGCGCAGGCCGGCACAGTGGCCGAGCATCAGCCACGCATGCGGGCGAAGCACCGCGACATGGTCGGTGATGGTCTTGGCGTTGGACGGGCCGACGCCGATATTGACCATGGTGATGCCGCCATGGTTCGGCTTCTTCAAATGATAGGCCGGCATTTGCGGCAAGCGCACCGCCGCGGCGTCATCCGATTTTCGCTCGCGCGCCCGCGTTATGATGTTTCCCGGTTCCACGAATTCAGAATAGCCTTCGCCGCCCTTAGCCATCAGTTCGCGCGCCCGCGCCGCGAACTCGTCGATATACACCTGGTAATTGGTGAACAGCACGAAGTTCTGGAAATGCTGCGGGCTGGTCGCCGTATAGTGGGAAAGCCGGTGCAGCGAATAATCGACGCGCTGCGCGGTGAATGGCGCCAGCGGTCTCGCCTCGCCCAGCACCACCTCGAACGTGCCGTTGGCGATCTGGTCGTCGGTGCCGTCAAGGTCGGGTACGTCGAACAGGTCGCGGATCGGCCGCTTGATGCGTTCGGCGGTCGAGCCGTCGACATGGGTGCCTTCCAGGAAGGCAAAGTGCAAGGGAATGGGCGTGCTCGATTGCGACACCGTCACCGGTACGCCGTGGTTGCGCATGATGATCCGAAGCTGCTCCACCAGGTAGGAATGGAAAAGGTCGGGCCGCGTTATCGTGGTGGAAAAGGTTCCCGGCGTCGGCATGTGGCCGTAGGCCTGCCGGGAATCGACATGGCCGAAGGAAGTCGTGGTAACGCTGACCTGCGGGTAGAACGCGCGGTATCGCCGGCTGTTGTCGCCGCCGGCCGCCAGTGCCGAAAATGAATCGCGAAGGAAGGAAGTGTTGCGCACATATAGTTTTTCAAGCGCGACAACCGCCTCTTCAGCATCGCTGAAGCTTTGCGGGGCGACGGGTTCGGGCATGAGCACGGAGCCGATGGCCTGGGGATAGATTCGATTTTCCATGGCTCATTATAGAGATTTGCGCCGGGCTGGGGAGGGGAGCCGTCGCTGAACCCGGCCAAAGAGGCGTCTTTATTTTTCAACCGCGCTGCAAGCTGACCAGCAGCACGAAACCGACGCCGCTGCCCTTGCGCATCGTGGGAGCCTCGATCGTCTGGTTGACGGCCCGGAATGTCGGCACCGCCAGCACCGGAGCGGCGAGGGCCAGCAGGATCAGGGTCGCCCGCAGCAGGATGGGCAGGGTTTGCGCGGCTCTGGCGGCGAAGCTGGTCATGGCGTTTGCCGCCCTGTGGTCAGTAGTTGATGTGGGACTGGCAGACGATCGTCCGGCAATTGCCGGCGTCGTCCCAGGCGCGGGGCTGGCGCTCGGCCTGCGCGACCAGAATGGCGAAGCCCATGCCGAACAGCGTTGTCAGCAGGCAGACGATGGTGAAGCGGCGGGCAAGCATGGGTGGCGTCTCCTCTTATGCGCAAGAGATTGCACCCTGCCGGCTGAACCGGCTGTGATGCGGCCATTCATCTGCCGTTCAAATTTATTGACAATGCTTTGTATCGATGGCCGCTTGCGTTCGCGCCCTGCCGGCTTATCTCCATCGCAGACCAATAGCCCGGAGATCAGGCATGACGACGCAGAGCGCAGCAATCGAGCTTTATTACTGGCCGACGCCAAACGGCCACAAGATTTCGATCATGCTTGAGGAATTGGGCGTTCCCTATGAGGTCAAATACATCAATATCGGCAAGGGCGAACAATTCGCGCCATCGTTCCTGAAGATCGCGCCGAACAACCGCATGCCGGCCATCATCGATCCGGAAGGGCCGTCATTGGACGGAAAAGCGGGCGCCGCACCGATTTCCGTATTCGAATCCGGCGCTATTCTTCAATATCTGGGCCGGAAATTCGGCAAATTCTATTCGACGGATGAGCGCCAGCGCACCGAAATCGACCAATGGCTGTTCTGGCAGATGGGCGGGCTTGGGCCAATGGCTGGCCAGGCGCACCATTTTCGCCAGTATGCGCCGGAAAAAATCCCCTATGCCGTCGATCGCTACACCAATGAGGTCAACCGCCTTTACGGCGTGCTGGACAAGCGGCTGGCCGACCGTGAATATCTGGCCGGCGATTATTCCATCGCTGACATGGCGTCCTTCCCCTGGACGCGCTCCCACAAGAACCAGGGCCAGGATCTCGAAGATTTCCCCAACATGAAGCGTTGGTTCGAGGCGATTGCCGCCCGCCCGGCGGTTCAGCGCGGGGTCGAGATCGGCCAGGAGCATCGCCGCAACCTGGCGGACGACCAGGAAGCCCAGAAGGTGCTTTTCGGCCAGAAGGCCAGGGGTTGAGGAAGAGATAGCCGGCGGAAAACGAAAATCGGGGAACGATGATCGTTCCCCGAACCGCCGGTCAGGCGCTCAAAGCTTGTTCCAGGTCTGGCTTTCGCACAACACGGCGAGCACGCAGCCCGACAGCTTCAGCGAACTGCCCGAAAGCTTGGCGCTGCCCGAATAGGTTTTCCCGTTGGAGGGCTTGGTGATCGAGCCGCTATAGCTGTTGGCGCCGCCGGCGCTCATCGTGCCGATGGATTTTCCTGCATATTTGCCGGTCGTAAGCTTTATGCAGAACGATCCGCCGCAAGAACTGATGGCGGCGGTGTCGCCGTCCTTCGTCTTCCAGTTTCCCTCGATGGGGTCGGCAAGCGCCGCACTTGTCAGGACCAACATGGCCGCAACGGCCAGCCCGGCTTTAGCAAACATCGCAATCCTCCATTTGGCGCCCGGCCGGCTGCTTCCGCCGGCCTCTATCGTTTACGCAAACGTAAGCTAATGCAGCCGCCCTTAAAACAAAAGCGGTGCCGCAACGGAAGAAAAGAGCCTTTTTGAATTGGCGAATGGCCGCGCTTCGGGGCGTTTATAAACACCATGCCAGCGCATCGATGTTTCCCGTGGTTAGCGAAGTCTTGACCCGGACGCGGTGGATTTTCATCGAATTTGAAAGGATTCCGCACAGAAGCGGGATTTGTATCCTTAACGATTTCTCGCGTTTACTTCTTGTTTTAGCTTTGTTTTCTCCAAATTAAGCACGCCATTTAACGACGGATTCAAGCCTGCGCGGCATGCTTCGAAGCATCGGAAGAGCAAGTCTCCCAGCCAGAATTCAGGGGACGAAGGAGGCGGCTCTCAGGATCGAGACAGGGGATTGAAAATGGCACGTTTTGAAATGCAGGAAGCTGGTTTCGGCGCGATGGGCGCAACCGCCCAGGCCGACATTCTCTTCGAATTGGGCATGATGTATGCGACCGGCCGCGATTGCGAGACCGATGTCGTCGCCGCCCATAAATGGTTCAACATCGCCGCGATCAAGGGTTCGCTGCGGGCGGCAAGCCTGCGCTCGGAACTTTCCGCGACCATGTCGAAAATCGAAATCGCCCGCGCGCTCCGTGAAGCCCGCGAATGGATGACGATGCACTGACCATAGGACGTAGCGACAGGGCAAGGCACCGGATCAGCGCCGCACCAAGACGGCGCGACCGGCAAGACCAAGATGCGGCGCCGCACGAGGGCAGCCGTGCATGACAGGGAAGCGGGAGATCAGTGGTGCGGGGGCACCGGGGGATCGCTCGGCAGGCAAGCCGCTACCGGCCGGGACAAGGCCGGAGCGGCTTTTGCCATTTATCCGGTATTTTCAAGAACAAACGGGCGTTAGCTGACTCAATGCTCCCTCTGGACAGAAGCGCAGAAGAATGGAATTGTCGCCGCCATTCTGAGTAAGCGCTGCCTGGTGGCCGCGCATAGTGGGGAGGGTTCAGATGAAAAAAACAAAATTGCTCGGCGCGGCATTGTTCGGCTTGGCCATGGGCGTGTCGGCGGCCTACGCCGATGATATCAACATCGCCGTTGCCGGTCCGATGACCGGCCAGCTTGCCACCATCGGCGACCAGTTCAAGCAGGGCGCACAGGCCGCCGCCGCCGCCATCAACGCAGCCGGCGGTGTCGACGGACGCCAGATCAAGCTTTCGATGGAAGACGACCAGTGCGATCCCAAGCAGGCGGTTTCCGTCGCCAACCGCATCGTTGCCAACGGCGTCAAGTTCATCGACGGCCATGCGTGCTCGGGTTCCAGCATTCCGGCGTCCGCCGTTTATGCCGAGGCCGGCGCGCTGATGATGAGCCCGGCTTCCTCCAACCCGGTGATGACCGACGACGCGGCCGCCAAGGGCTGGAACACCATCATGCGCCTCTACACGCGCGACGATGCGCAGGGCGCCTTCATCGGCCCGTGGATCGCCAAGAAATATGCCGGCAAGAACCTCGTCATCCTGCATGACAAGAGCGCCTACGGCCAGGGCATTGCCGACGCCGTCAAGGCGACCGCCAACGAAGGCGGCCTCAAGGAAGTCATGTATGAAGGCATCAATGCCGGCGAGAAGGACTATTCCGCCCTCGTCACCAAGCTGAAGGACCTCAAGGCCGACGTCGTCTATTTCGGCGGCTATCATCCGGAGGCGGGCCTGATCATGCGCCAGGCAGCCGAGCAGAACCTCAAGTTCCAGCTCATCATGCCGGATTCGATCGCTTCGCCGGAATTCTGGCAGGTTGCCGGCCCGGCCGGCGAAGGCACGATGTTCGTGTTCCCGTCCGATCCGCAGGCCAAGCCGGAAGCCAAGGAAGCCATCGAGAAGATCAAGGCCGGCGGTTTCGTGCCGGAAGGCTTCACGCTGTTCTCCTACGCCACCGTCCAGGCGATCGCCGAAGGCATCAAGCGCGCCGGCAGCGACGACCCGGCCAAGGTCGCCGAGGCCCTCAAGGACGGCAAGCCGATCGACACCGTCGTCGGCCCGGTCACCTTCGACAAGAAGGGCGACCTGATGAACGCCAGCTACGACATCAACCAGTGGCACGACGGCAAATACGCGCCGATCCCCCAGTAAAAAGCCTCGCAGGCAATAGAAAAAATGGCCGGGTTTTCCCGGCCATTTTTATTTGCGCCCGGCCTGTCAGACCTGAGTATCTTCCGCGAACTTGACCAGCACGGTTCCGTCGGTGACCTGCGCGCCTTCTGCCGCGATTTCCGCGATGACCCCGTTATGCGGCGCAGCGATTGTGTGCTCCATCTTCATCGCCTCCAGGATCAGCAGCGGCTGTCCTTTCAGGACCGCATCGCCCTTGGCGGCGCGCACCAACTTTACCAGTCCGGGCATCGGCGCGCGAAGGCTGGCCGTGCCGGCGGCGGTTTCCGCACCTTTGGCAAGCGGGTCGGGAACCTCGAAATTGAAGCTGTGGCCATTCTCGAAGATCGTCACATGGTCCGGCCAGCGCGCGAAGCGCGCGCCGAAATCGAGGCCGGTGGGCGCGTTGAACAGGCGCTCCCTGTCGCCATCCACCGTCACCGAAAAGCGGTTGTTACCGGCAGGGGCCACGCGCGCAAGGATTGATGTCTCGCCTTTCTTCAGCAGGGTGCGCCGGGGCGTCCCGAAAAAATGCGCGTAGCCCTGTAGCTGGTTCCATGGATCGGGCGAGGGGCCTGGCCGGTCGAGGCCCGAAGCGACGAGCACGGCGCGGGCAACGGTTTCGGGCGACACTTCGGCCGGCCGCGTCAGCTCGTCCTGCTTGCGGCCGATCAGCCCGGTATCGACATCGCCGGCGGCAAAGTCGGCATCGCGCGCCAGCGCGGCGAGGAAGGCGAGGTTCGTTACCGATCCGGCGATCTCGGTGCCCTCGATGGCCTTCGCGAGCGCGCCAAGTGCCGCCGCACGATCATCGGCATGGACAACGATCTTGGCAATCATCGGGTCGTAGAAGGGCGTGACGGCGTCGCCGCTGGTCACACCGGTTTCGATGCGCATCTGCGAACCGCTTGGCGGCGCGGGCGGGAACGACAGGTGATGCAACGTTCC
>DASYCS010000457.1:0-5116 GCA_036500025.1 Mesorhizobium sp.
CCTTCGACCGCGCGAGGCCGATAATCGAAGCCTACGCGCGAATGATCGGGTTGATGGGGCCGGCAGGTTCGGGACAACTCACCAAGATGATCAACCAGATCGCCATTGCCGGCTTGGTTCAGGGCCTTGCAGAAGGCATCCACTTCGGCAAGAAGGCCGGGCTCGACATCGAGAAAGTAGTCGAGGTTATCTCTAAAGGCGCCGCCGGATCCTGGCAGATGGAGAACCGCCACAAGACCATGAATGCCGGCAAATATGATTATGGATTTGCCGTCGACTGGATGCGCAAGGATCTCGGCATCTGCCTTGAAGAAGCCGACCGCAATGGCGCTAGCCTGCCGGTTACGGCGCTGGTCGACCAGTTTTACAAGGAGGTGCAGGCCATGGGCGGCAAGCGCTGGGATACGTCGGCGCTGCTGGCGCGGCTGGAAAGATAGCCGCCGCTAGCCCTGCCGGACAGAAAGCCGGCGCGCCGATCAGGCGGCGTTCGCGCCCGATTCCTTGTCCAGAACCATATATTCCAGCGGCAATTCGGTCGTGTACTTGATCTGCTCCATGGCGAAGGACGACGACACGTCGCGGATTTCGATCTTGGAAATCAGCCGCTTGTAGAAGGCATCATAGGCCGCGATGTCGGGAACCACCACACGCAGCAGATAATCCACGTCGCCGCTCATGCGGTAGAATTCGATGACCTCGGGAAACTCCTGAATGACCTCGGAGAACCGCCGCAGCCACTCATGGCTGTGTGAATTGGTGCGGATCGAGACGAACACGGTGACGCGCACATTGATCCTGCCGGCGTCGAGCAGCGCCACCCGGCGCTTGATGACGCCTTCTTCCTCAAGCTTCTGGATACGCCGCCAGCAGGGCGTGGTCGACAGCCCGACCTTCTTGGCCACGTCTGCCACGGCCAGCGTTGCATCTTCCTGCAAAAGGCGCAGGATTTTTTTGTCCAGGCGATCCATTGGGCGCTCCCGAGAAAAGGTTGCTCATAATCTCCGGTATTGCAGCCCATAACAAGAAAGAAATTCTGCTCCACAGCGCAAAACCAGGGCGTTTATTGCGTCTGGTTAGTCAATCCGGCAACGTATTTCCGTTTTCAGAAACGGCAACAAATCCGTTTCGAACCATGGATTCTTTTTCAGCCAGCCGCTGTTGCGCCACGACGGATGCGGCAGCGGCAGAACCTTGCGTGCCGGGGAAGCATCCCATGCCGCACGCCAGTTCATCACCGTTTCGCTTAGCGAGGCATGCCTGGCGTTGCCCATATGCCATGCCTGCGCATAAATTCCGATGGTCAGCACGAGGTCTATCTGCGGCATCAGCGACAGCAGCGGGGCGCGCCATTGAACGGCGCATTCGCGGCGCGGCGGCAGGTCGCCACCTTTGGCATCCTGCCCCGGAAAGCAAAAGCCCATCGGCACGATGGCGAACTTGTCCGGATCGTAGAACTCGCCGTCACCGACGCCCAGCCAGTCCCGCAACCTGTCGCCCGATGCGTCGGTGAACGGCTTGCCGCTCAAATGCACCTTGGTGCCTGGCGCCTGGCTGGCGATCAATATGCGCGCCTTGGTCGATGTCACCAAGACAGGGCGCGGCTCATGCGGCAAGGGCTGGCCGATCGGCTCTTCCACGCAGATGCGGCAAGCGCGAATGCGCGCCGTCAGGCTTTCAAGCGTCTCGCTCATCTCAGGCCGAGGCACTTGGCCGGCTGGCCAGGCTCTTATACCAACGTAATACGTTGCCGCACTCCTGCGGCATCTGGATGCGCGCCGGCTTCATGAAGTCGATGGCCACCATGCCGGTGATATCGGCGATGCAATAGGCATCGCCGGCGATGAATTCCCTGCCTGCCAATTCGTCATCCAGAAATTTCAGGAACTCGACCGCCTTCGGTTTATTTGCCTCGCCCCATTCGGGAACTTGCGGAATTTCCCACTCTTTCATCGCCGGGTGAATGTGACGGAAGGCCGCCGCCACAAAATTCATGAGGTTCAGTTCCATGCGCCGTTGCCACATTTCAACCAGCGCCTTGCCTACCGCGCCTTTGCCAAGCAGGGCCGGGTCGGGATGAAGCTCCTCGAAATACCGGCAGATCGCCACGGATTCGGTGATGATCGTACCGTCGTCCAGTTCCAGAACCGGCAATCGTTTCAGCCTGTTGCGTGAACTCACCAGATCCTGCCTGTGCTCCAGCGCGCCCATATCGACCGGTATAAGCGGCACTTCAATGCCTTTCTCGGCGAGGAATATGCGCACACGCCGTGGGTTGGGGGCCTTGCCACCATCGAAGAGCTTCATGCGTTTCTCCTGCCCGAATTCCTCACGACTATAAAGCGCCCACTACCAAAACCGAAGGATTTGCCTCAGCCAGTCCCCTGCCCGTGCAAGAATATCGTCATGCGCCGGTTCGGGAGCCACGCCCTTGTCGCGCCGCCAATCTTGCGGACGCTCGAACGTCCCGGCCCAGATGCCAAGCCTGGCGGCGCGCGCCGAGGCTTCCTCGGCCTCGAAATCGCCATATGCCACGGCCCAGCCCGCCTCGACCTGGGCTTGGTTGAGCCTGGTATGTCCGGCGGTGCAATCGCCCAGCAACCGGCCATACCGGTCGTGCCGCGCGCCTTTGCAGGAAACCGGCCGATTGCCGATAAGCTTCACCAACGCCTCACGGGCGCGCTTGCCGCAGGCATAGTCGCCGCTTTGGCCATGGCAAAGCTGTAAATATTCCGGCGCATCGATGCCGAGCAGCCTTACCCGAACGGTGCCGAGCGTGATGGAATCGCCATCGTTTATCACCGCCCGCCCCTGGTGATCCTGCATGTTGGAACGATCCAACCGCGCCGCGATCAGAATCAGCAACCCAAGCAGCAGCGCCGTCAGCCCATAATCGGCGAGCTTGCGCCACCACCTGGCCGCCTGCGGCCGGGAAGCTCGGCGCGGCAATAAACTCATATGGAAAACAGTCTCTTAATCATTGCAATGTACTGTCGAAAGCTGAACCACTGCCCGTAAAATTGAAGTATCCATGTCGCTGCAACCCGGAAGTACGGCGGACAAGAATATTGTGGACCGCCGCAAACCCCATCGCAACAGCGATGTATCGCGCGCTGTGCGAAGGACGCGCGACCGTCTTTCGCAGCGCGCCGGCAGCCATGATTTCGACCGCGAACTCCTAAAACTGCACGCCCGCGCCATGACCGGCAGCGCGGTGGCCATTCCGCTTCTGGTGGTGACGATTGCGGCGGCGGGACTGGCCGTTGGAATGAGCGGCACGATACTCATCTGGGCGCTGCTCACCGTTTCCTGCAACGCGGCCCTCGCCTTCGTCGCCAGATATGTCGACCGTGCCGAAGCTGCCGACCTCAAACCTCGCCAAACCCGCAACGGCTTCCTGGCCGCGCATTTCCTTAGCGGCCTCGGCTGGGCCTACTTCGCCTCGCTCAGTTGCGATGCCTGCGCCGTCGCCCAGTTTCCGGTACTCAAAGCCGTGCTGTTGCTGCTTGCTATGGCCGCCACGGCAATCGTCGCCTCGTCGCTGCGTGGCGCGCTTCTGGTCACCTTTGCGGTTCCGGTGGCGGTCTATGCCTATTTCGCCGCCCGGCTTTGGCTGCCCGTCGAAGGCATCATGGCGGGGCTGCTGTTCGTCGCGCTGCCGTTCTTCGACTTTGTGGCAAGCCGCCTCAACCGCTCGACGGTCATGCTCCTTTCCTTCCGCACGGAAAAGGACGGGCTGATCGCTGAGCTGGAAACGGCGAAATCGATGTCGGATGAGGCGAGGCGACGGGCCGAGGAAGCCAATCTCGCAAAATCGCGCTTCCTTGCCTCAATGAGCCATGAGTTGCGAACGCCCCTCAACGCCATCCTCGGCTTTTCCGAAGTGATGGCCGACGAGGTATTGGGGCCGATGAACAACGCCACCTACCGCGATTATGCTCGCGATGTGCACGATTCCGGCCAGCATCTGCTCAACCTCATCAACGAAATTCTCGACCTGTCGCGTATCGAGGCTGGCCGCTACCAATTGAACGAAGAGCCAGTGGTGCTGCCCAATATCGCCGAAGATTGCTGCCATATGATGGAGTTGCGGGCGCGCAACAAGGACATCCGCATCGTCCAGGATTTCGAACGGGCGCTGCCGCGCCTGTTTGGCGACGAGCGCGCCGTGCGGCAGATCATCTTGAACCTGCTTTCCAACGCCATAAAATTCACCGCCACCGGCGGCGAGATCCGTGTCCGCGTCGGCTGGACTTCCGGCGGCGGGCAATATGTCGCCGTCAAGGATAACGGTCCGGGCATACCGGAAGACGAAATTCCCGTCGTTCTCTCAGCCTTCGGCCAGGGTTCCATCGCCATAAAGAGCGCCGAACAGGGCACTGGCCTTGGCCTGCCGATCGTGCAGGGGCTTGTCGCCATGCATGGCGGCGAATTCGAACTGCATTCCAAACTACGCGAAGGCACCGAGGCTATCGCCATCTTCCCGCTAAGCCGGGTGATGGAAGAGTTGCCGGCGCTGCCCATGAAGGCGGTGGCAGGCGGCCGACGCCGCTAGAGAATTTCCGGCAAAAGTGTGAACGGTTTTGCGTCCGGAAATGCGGCCAAAACAAAAAGATAGTGGGTCGGCGGATCAATGCTCGCGTACGGCCGCCGCCATGCCCGAACTGCAAAGGGCGGCTGCCTTCACGATGCCTGCGCCAAGCGCTGCCCCCACGCCCTCGCCATGATCGAGAGCCAGGTCGAACAGCGGCGCATCGAGGCCGAGCTTTTCACCAGCCGCCGCAAGGGCCGGTAACGCCGGCAGGCTGGCAAGCAGGCAATGGCTGATTGCATCCGGATTGACGGCATGCAGCACCGCTGACGCCGCCAATGCGGCAAAACCGTCGATCAACACCGGGATTTTCTGCATCCGCGCCGCAAGTATCGCGCCGGCAATCGCGGCGAATTCGCGCCCGCCTACCCGGCGCAACGCCTCCAGCGGGTCCTTGAGACTATTGCCGTGGAAGGCCAGCGCCGCATCTACGATGTCTGCCTTCCGCACCATCATGTCGGCATCCGCGCCGGACCCCTTGCCGACCCAGTCGCTGCCCTTGCCGCCGAGGATAGCCGCCAGCAAAGC
>DASYCS010000458.1:0-15381 GCA_036500025.1 Mesorhizobium sp.
GATCCTGCTCGATACGGCCAAGTCCAGCCGGGATTCGCTGCGCGCTCGCGCGCTGTTTGCCGAACGCCTCGCCCACAAGGCCCATTCGAGCTGGTCGTGGAAAGGCTATGGCGACATCCTTGCAACGCTCGGCCAGGACGAACGCGCGCTGGAAGCACGGGCGCGCGCGGCGGAACTGGTCTCGGGCAACTGACGCAGCGGCGGGCGCAAGACTTGCGCCCGCCTTCAGCGGTCTGATCTCGCCAGGTACAGCAAGCCCGGCTATGAAACGCCTCGGCTGTAACGGGGCAAAGGCCGGGTCGGCGGAGAACTACTTCCGGGCATCGCCATGAAAGCGTCGGCACGATCCATCGGAAGCGCGGCAACCATGCCGCCCCCGACATTGAGCGAGCCGGTTCACGCAACCTTGATCCTACGCGAGCACGTTCATCGAGCCGCGAAGGCTAAGCTCTCAACCTCAAAATTTCGTTCCGATGCATGGAACTCGATTACGAAACGCCGCAACGAAGACGTCCGCGCCCGGTCAATCGACAGCCTGTCATTCGATGCAAAGCTCACATGAACGCTTGACAAGCAGGAGATCGGCAATAATCTAATTATGAAATCTCGTTCTACATCTTGGAACGCTAGGGAGGAAGCATGGCTGGCATCTCAACGCAGCGCGAAGCGCGCCGCGGCGATAAGATTATATCGGGGGACCAGCGCGCCGCCGCCACAGCCGCCGCCGGGATAGGCAGCAGCATCAGCATTTCCCATGTCCGCAAAAGCTACGGCAATTTCGTTGCCCTGGACGACGCCAATTTCGATATAGCGCCGGGCGAATTCATCACGCTTTTGGGGCCGAGCGGCAGCGGCAAGACCACGCTTCTCAACATCATCGCCGGCTTCCAGAACATCGACAAGGGCGAAGTCCTGGTCGATGGCAAGCCGGTGCTGCATGTGGCGCCCCACCGGCGCGGCTTCGGCATGGTGTTCCAGAGCTATGCGCTGTTTCCCAATATGACGGTCACGCAGAACGTCGCCTTTCCGATGCGCATGGCCGGCGTCGACCGCGAGACGACCGACAGGCGCGTCGCCGAAACGCTGGAAATGATGCGCTTGTCGGACCACGCCGCCAAGATGCCGAGCCAGATGAGCGGCGGCCAGCAGCAGCGCGTGGCGATCGCCCGCGCCATTGTCATGCGGCCGCGCGTCGTCCTGATGGACGAACCGCTCAGCGCGCTCGACCGGCGGCTGCGGGAATCGATCCAGATCGAGATCCGCGAACTGCACCGCACCATCGGCAGCACGATCCTGTTCGTCACCCACGACCAGGGCGAGGCGCTGACAATGAGCGACCGCATCGCCGTGCTAGATGCCGGCAAGATCATCCAGATCGCCTCCCCGACCGAAATCTATCGCCATCCCGCGACCCGTTTCGTGGCTTCCTTCGTCGGCGAATCCAACCTCATCGACGTCGAACTGGTGCAGCGGCGCGGGACCCGGCTTACCCTCAAGAACCGCGCGGGTTTCACCTTCGAGGCCGGAAGCCGCAATGAAGACGCGGGCAGCACCGCCACCGTGCTCGTTCGCCCCGAGCGCATCGCCATGAGCGACACGCCGGCGCCCAATTCGGTGCCGATCACGGTCACTTCGGCACTCTTCCTCGGCGAGCTTTTGCGCGTCGAATGCGAGATGGAGGGCGGCGGCAAGCTTCTTATCCGCTGCACCGATACGCAATCGCGCGCCATGCCCAATATCGGCGACAAGCTTTATGCAAGCTGGGGCGCGGATGATTGCTGGGTATTGTCATGACGATGGCGCAAAGCAGCGTCGCCATGCGCCACCCTGCCCGCAGGTCCTATTGGAACCTGCTGAAGAACCCTTCCATCCTGCTTTTGCCGGCCACGCTGTTCCTCGCCGTCATCTATGTCTGGCCGTTGCTGGACCTCTTCCGCCTCAGCGTCGGCGGCCCGACATGGACCAGCCATTTCGAACGGGTCTTTTCCATCCCGCTCTACTGGCAGTCGCTGGTGCGCACGATGGAGATTTCCATCACGGTCTCGGCCCTGTGCCTTTTCTTCGGCTACCCGACCGCGCTTTTGATCCACCGTTCACAGGGCATCGTGAAGGTGATGGTCGCCACCGCCGTCGTCCTTCCCTATTTCATCGCCATCCTGATCCGCACCTATGCCTGGATGGTTCTGCTTGGCCGCAACGGGCCGCTGAACAAGCTGGCCATATGGCTGGGCATTCTCGACCAGCCGGCGGAACTGCTCTTCAACCGCGGCAGCGTATTGATCGGCATGACGGCCGTGCTCGTGCCGCTGATGGTGCTCAGCATCTATTCCAGCGTCTCGCGCATCGACGGCAACCTGACGCGCGCCGCCCTTGCCAGCGGCGCCGGCCCGATCGCCGTGTTCTGGCGCGTACTTCTGCCGCTGACCTTTCCCGGCATGGGCGCCGGTTTTCTTCTGGTTTTCGTCAGCGGTCTCGGCTTCTTCATCACGCCAACGCTGCTTGGCGGCCCCGGCGACCAGATGTTCGCCATGCATATCACCCAGCAGGCCGACTTCCTGACCAGCGAAGGCTTCCTGCAAGCGCTTGCCGTCGTTCTCCTGATGATCACCCTGGTGGTGGTCGGCATCGCCGGCCATTTCCTCGGTTTCGAATTCATCTGGGGCGGCGAGAAGCTGTCGGGCGTCACGCCTTCCGCTTCGAAGACCGACAGGGGCGGCCGGCCCGCTTCGGGCAGCGCCGTCGGCAACCTGTTTGCCGATGCGGTCGGCTGGCCGCTCCTGCGTCTTCTGGGCAAGCTGCCGCCAAGCGCCGGCACCTGGCTGGTATGCGTGATGGGCGGCTTCGTCATCCTGGCGCTGATCGCGCCGATCGTGATCGTCAGCATCATCTCGTTCAGCAAGGCGAGCTTCCTGACCTTTCCGCCGCCGGGCTTTTCCCTGCGCTGGTACAGCAAGTTCTTCTCGGACTCGGACTGGATGTCGGCTTTCACCACCTCGCTCAGCGTGGCGGCCATTTCAGCTGCCATCGCCGTCGCCTTCGGCACCTCGGCTGCAATCGGCATCGTACGCAGTTCGCTGAAGGCCAAGACGGCGATCATGCTGCTGCTGGTCAGCCCGATCATCGTGCCGCCGGTCGTGCTTGGCCTGTCGCTCTACAGCCTCTTCCTCTATTTCGACCTGATCGGATCGCGCATCGGCCTTGCGGCGGCGCATGCCATCGGCGGCATCCCGCTCGTCGTCGTCATCATCGCGGCCAGCTTGCAAGGCGTCGACCGCAAGCTGGAACAGGCGGCCGCAATCCATGGCGCGTCGCCGCTGACCGTGCTGCGCAAGGTGACGTTGCCGGCCATCGCGCCGGGTCTTGCCGCCGCCAGCTTCTTTGCCTTCCTGCACTCTTTCGACGAACTCGTTTTGTCGCTGTTCCTGTCGAGCGCGCATCTGAAAACCCTGCCCCTTCGCCTTTGGGCAGACGTCAACTACCAGCTCAACCCGGTGCTCGCGGTCGTCTCGACGCTGGAAGTGGTGCTGGTCGTCGGCGGCATTCTGATCGCCAGGCCCGTACTGGCAGGCTCCAGGAAAGCCGCAAGGTGAATGCCGCAAACGCATACCGGACTATCAAGTGGAGAAACTGACATGCTGAGGAGACGTGTTGTGCAAGTTAAACTGAAGGAAATGATCGCCGGCGGCATGCTGGCTTCGGTCATGATGTTGACCGGCGCCGGGGGTGCGGCGGCACAGAGCAACGAAGTGATCATGCAGGATCCGGGCGGCCAATATGGCGAAGCGCTCCGTTCCATCATGTACGATCCTTTCGAGAAGGAAACCGGCATCAAGGTCGTCACCGTGCAGGAAGCCCGCAGCGGCCCCAAGATCAAGGCGCAGGGTTCCGGCAAGGCGCTGTGGGACCTGACCTTCATCTTCGACCAGGAAACCAAGCTTCTCGGCGATTGCTGCCTGATGGACATCGACTACAGCAAGCTTTCGGAAAGCGCGCAAAAGACGCTGGCGACCATGCCGGACAATCTGAAGCGCAAGAAGGGCGTCGCGTTGCAGGTCATCGGCGTCGCCATGGCCTACAATACCGAGAAGTACAAAACCGCCCCGAAGGACTGGGCCGACTTCTGGGACGTGAAGACCTATCCCGGCAAGCGCTGCATGCCCGGCTGGTCGCGCTTCGTGTTCGAAGCGGCCCTGATGGCCGACGGCGTCGACAAGGACAAGCTCTACCCCATCGACATGGAGCGCGCGCTGAAGAAGATCGCCGAAATCAAGCCTTATGTCAGCAAGTGGTGGACCACGGCCGCCCAGGCCCCGCAGCTGATGCTCGACGGCGAAGCCGACATGTGCATGGCCTATGCCGGCCGCATCAACGACCTCGTCGTCAATGAAGGCGCTCCGGTCGACATGACGTGGAACCAGGGCTTCGTCTATTACGACTTCTTCTCGATCCCCAAGGGCGCTCCCAATCCGGAAAACGCCCTGAAGCTTCTGTCTTACCGGCTGGACGCCAAGCGCGGGGCAGAGCTTTCCACCGCCTATCCGGTTCCGGTTCCCTCGCCGCTGGTCTTCCAGGCCGCCGACCCCAAGGTCAGCCGCCTGTGGGCCAACAACCCGGACAACGTCAAGCAGGCCATCCAATGGAGCGCCGACTACTGGGGCGCGCCCTCGCCGGACGGCAAGTCCACCAACGAGGAATACGCCCAGGAAAAGCTGAACGCCCTGCTGGCTGAGTAAAAAAACAAGGCTCAGGCCGGGAAACCCCCGGCCTGAGCCATTCATGATGCCCGATTAAGGCACATCGAAAAAGCCGCCCGCCGCGGCTTTTTCTGTCAACCTCCGAGATACTCGACCTCGGACCGTATCTGATTTTCGCTCAAGCCCAATCCGAGCAGAACCGACAATAATACGCGCGCTTTCTGGCCGCTTAGATCTCCGGCAAATATCACCCCCGCTTCGGCAAGGGTCTTGCCGCCGCCATTGCCGTAGATAGGCTTGACACGTCCGCGCTGGCAGCGGCTGGTCATGATGACCGGAATGCCTTTTTTGATCACCTCGGCCGCGGCTGCGGTGACGGCTGGCGGGGCGTTTCCCCGACCGAATCCCTCCAGCACCAGCGCCTGCGCCCCGTTGTCGGCTGCAAAGCGCAGATACCGGTCGCTGGTTCCCATGGCCAGCTTGATCAACTCGACATCGCTTGCGACCTGGCCTGGTTTGTAGGTACGTCGCAGGGCGGGCCGGCGATGGACCACGATCCGGTCACCGTCGACCTCGCCCAGCTTGCCGTGTTCTGCGGACACAAAAGTGTCGGTCCGCGACGTATGGGATTTTATGACATCCCGTGCGGAGTGGAATTCCTGGTCGAAGCAAATCATGGCGCCAAGTCCCATAACTTGTTCGGACGCGGCAAGGCGCAGGGAATCGACGAGATTCTGCGGCCCGTCCGGATTTGCGTCGTCAGCGGCATGCTGAGCACCGGTGAAGACGACAGGCTTGTCGGAATCAACGACGAGATCCGCCATGAACACGCTCTCTTCCATCGTGTCGGTGCCATGGGTGACGACGACGCCGTCGAAACCCTCCGCAAGGCGGTCAGAAATACGCCGTGCCAGCGAGAAGCTGAAAGGAAGGTCGATGGCGAAACTGTTGATCTTGCCGAAATCATCGACCGTCAGGTCGATATCGTCCAGGGGATGGGGCAACATGGCGCGCAACCCCGGACCGGTGATACTTGCGGTAACGTGCCCATTGCCCCGATCCCGCTGCGAAGCGATCGTGCCTCCTGTCGCTATCAGGCATACTTTCCGCATTCATAGTCCTCTTGGCATGTGATTTGACGAATTCTTGCAGTCATGACGAACCTTGCCGCGCGGCAGACCAGGCCGGCGATGGTCATAAAGATCGATAGCTATGTTTCGGGGTGACGCCGCGAGGAATCGCGAACGACCAGGTAAGGTACAAGGCGTCGGGAATTGACGACTTCTCCATCCATGCGGGCGAGGATCATCTCGACAGCGGTGCGGCCCATGACATCGATCGGCACGCGTACGCTCGACAGCGGGACCAGAAGGTCGTTGGCGATGGTGATGTCGTTATAGCCGACAACCGCGATATCCCTTCCGACCACGAGCTTTTGCTCGCGGATCACACCCATGACACCGATGGCCGAATAGTCGTTTACGGCGAAGATCGCGGTTGGCCGTGGCCGCATGGCGAGCAGTTCGACCGCGGCCCTGCGCCCCGCCGAGGCGTCGAAGCCGGCATTGATTATCATTTCGGGCGGCAGCACCACGCCTTCCTTTGCCAGGGCGTCGACAAAGCCCTTCGCCCTGACGACGCCCGAACTGGCATATGTGGGACCGTTGACGATCGCAATGCGCTTATGGCCAAGGTCAAGGAAGTGCCGCGCAACGATCGCACCGCCCATCTCGTCGTCCCATGTCACAGACGGGTGGTTGCCCGACGAGCGGTTGAAAAGAACGAATGGGACGTTGCGCTGCGAGAGTTCATCCAGGAACGGGGCTTCAAGGTGTGCATCGCCGATAAGCAGCCCGTCGACACGCCGGTCGAGATAATGCTCGATCCTTCGCCGCTGCTGTTCGACGTCGTCGCCCGATGAGCCGCCAATCGCAAGGTAGCCGCGTGATTGGGCGTGTTGCTCGATCGATTCGTAGACCGCCGCCATGACCACGTCCGTGAGACGAGTGACTATCACGCCGACCGCGTGCGTGCGGCGGCTGCGAAGGCTGGCTGCCCACACATCGGGCCGATAGCCGAACTGGTTGGCCAGAAGCCTTATCTGCCTGGCGGCCTCGCTGTCCGAAGGTCCCGGACGCTGTCGCAAGACGCGCGAGACCGTGGAAACGTTGACGCCTGCCATGTCGGCGATCGAGCGCATGGTCACCCGCTCGGGGTTGATTGGATCCCTAGGCATGCGTCCTCACTTCACCCACAGGGCCATGGCGGTATCGCCAATCGCCAAACGGCACGTTTTCCCGGCACAAGTCACCACCGCATCGGCCCTCGTCCATAGCCGGCACCGCTATCGTTTCGGATCGCCAGCGTCGCTATCTGCAAGTTCACTTGAACACCCTTGACACGAATAAGCCAACCGTGATCTTAAAGAGATGCAAACGGTTGCGCAATCGTTTGTTGAGTTATCATTTTAACCGGCGCAACGCCGGTTGTAACGTGGGAGGAAGCGGATGCGCCTGCATCATACAATCGCAACGGCTTGTTTTGCCTTGGCCTGCTCAACTTCGATCGGCGGAATTGGGCACGCCAACGCTGCGGAGAGAAAAGTCATCGGCTTTGCCGTGCCGGTATTGGCCAATCCGTTCTGGAAACAAGAAGTCGACTTCGCCAAGCGCGTCGCCGACGAACTTGGCGGCGACCTCATCGTCGAGGACGCCAATCAGGACGAAGCAAAGCAGCTTCAGATCATGGACAATTTCGCGTCGCGCAAGGTCGACGCAATCATCACGGCACCGGTGACGACCGCCGTTGCGCCCGCCCTTATCAAGGCTGCCGGCCGCGCGAACATTCCGATCTTCTTCGCGGAACGCACGCCGGGCTTCGAGCCCGACCTGGAGAAGTACCCGCAATATATCGGCTTCGTCGGGGCCGACAGCCATCAGGGTGCATTGGCGACCGCCAAGGCTCTTTACGATGCCGGCGCGCGCAATATCGTAGCCACCACCGGCACCAAGGGCAGCTCGATTGCGGAAGACCGCATCGGTGGGCTGAAGCAGTTCGCCAGCGAACACCCGGATTTCAAGGTCCTCCAGGTCCAGTATGGTGTCGAATTGCGTGAAGACGGCATCAAGGCGACGGAAAACTACCTCTCCGCCTATCCCGGCCCCGGCTTCGACGGCATCTGGAATTACGACGACGGCGCGGCGATCGGCGCGGCGGCTGCCCTGAAGCAGGCCAACCTGACCGGCAAGGTGCTGGTCACCGGCTTCGATGCCGAAGCGGATGGCGCGCAGGCGATCAAGGCAGGCGATATTCTCGCCGATTCCGGCGGCCAGTTCATCGACGGCGGCTTCGCCTACATCATGGCTTTCGATTATCTCAACGGCCACAAGCCGAAGAAGCCATATGTGGTCATGGACTATCTGCTCGTCACGAAAGACAATGCCGACAAATATATCGAGCAGTTTGGTTCGGGCTTTCCGCCCTATGACGTCAAGAAGATGTCGGTGACGTTCAATCCGGATGCGTCGACCGACGATTATAAGATCGCGATCCAGTAAACAATCGAAAAGGGCGACCCGGCGCGCCGCGTCGGGTCGCCCATGTCTGTCGGAGGGGCGGAAGATGTCGGATACGATTCGTCTGGTCTTAAAGGGCATACGAAAGACTTACGATGCCTCGACGGTTCTGGACCTGTCGAACTCCGAAGACGTTGTCTTTCGCCAGGGTGAAATCCACGGGCTCGCCGGTGAAAACGGCGCAGGCAAATCCACCCTGGTGAAGGTCGTATGCGGCCTCGTGTCGCCGACTATCGGATCGATGGAACTCGACGGCAAGCCATACGCGCCCACGAACCTCGCCGAAGCGCGCGCGGCGGGCGTGGAAATCGTGCTCCAGGAGCCGGGACTCGTTCCGGGATTGACGGTAGCCGACAATCTGTTTCTCGGGCGCGAGCGCATTTATTCCCGTTTCAGGATTTTGAATGGGCGGCGTCGTGACGAACTTGCCCGCAACGCTTTGGGAAGAGTTGGCGCGACGACCCCGATCAACAAGCGGGCCGGCGATCTCGACCTTGAATCGCAAAAATTTGTGGAACTCGCGAGAGCGTTGGCTTTTGAACCCCGCGTCCTGGTAATCGACGAGATGTCGGCCAGCCTGACAAAACAAGGTGTGGTGCGCATGTCGCGCGTGCTGCGCGAGGCGGCGGCTCAGGGCACCGCGATCCTTTACATCTCCCACTACCTTGAAGAGACATTCGACCTTTGCCAGCAGGTCACCGTTCTTAAGGACGGGCGCCATGTTCAAACATTGGCCACCGATAAACTTGATGAAAGCCATTTACAGACCCTCATGGTGGGCCGCTCGCTTGTCAGCGAGCTTTATCATGAGGGCAGCCGTGCCGCTCCGGCGGAACTTGCGGCGCCCGCCTTGAAAATATCTGGCCTGAAAGCGGGCCGCGCGGTCCGCGATTTCAGTCTCGACGTCAAAGCCGGAGAAATTGTCGGCCTCGGCGGGCTGGTCGGCTGCGGCAGCGAGGAGATCGCGCATGCCATCTTCGGCGTCGGGCGGATGGCAGATGGTGAAATCACGCTTTCCGGAAACCCGTATCGCCCTTCAAGCTCCCGACACGCCATCGACAGCGGTGTAGGCTTCGTCTCGGGCGACCGCGAGGCCAACGACCTGCTTTTGCAGGCGACGATCCAGGACAATATCGCGCTGCCGACCTTGCCGATGCGCTCCAATTGGGGTCTCACGTCCAGGCGCGGCGATGCGGCGGAAGCCAGCAAGGTCATCCGGGAGCTTTCCATCGCCTGCCGCGGCCCGGCCGACTATCCTGCAAAGCTGAGCGGCGGGAACCGGCAGAAGGTCGTGCTTGGAAAGTGGATGCTGCGGCGTCCCAATGTTCTGGTGCTGCAAAATCCGACCCGCGGCGTCGACGTGGGCGCCAAATTACTCATCTACAGCACGCTGCGGCGACTGGCCGGCATGGGCACCGCCATTTTGCTGATAAGCGACGAACTGAACGAGTTGCGAGGCATGAGCGACCGCATCGTCATCATGCGGCGGGGCATGATCGCCGGTTGGTTCGACGCCTCGGCCAATCCCAGCGAAGAAGAACTCGTCGCATGCATGGTTTGAAGGAAGAAGATATGGCGCAGACGACTGAACCAAGTGCCGGTACGCGAAACGACCTGAGGACCAGCGGGCGTGAGATCGCGCGCAAGTTCATACCTTTTGTCGCGTTGTTGCTGCTGATCATGGTCTTCAGCGCGGCAGCGCCCGACCGCTTCGCGACGCTCGACAATGTCAGGACCGTCCTGGTGCAGACCGTCGTTCTGGCGATCGTCGCATTCGGTTCCACCCTGGTGATCATAGCGGGGTCCATCGACCTGTCGGTCGGCTCGGTCGCCGCCCTCGCCAGCATGGTCGGGGCGAGCGTCGCCCAGGATTACAACGGCGTACTCGGCCTGATCGCGGCCATCATTGTCGGCGCGCTTGCAGGCGGAGTGAACGGCGTCGGGTTGGCCTATTTCAAGGTCCCCTCGTTCATCATGACACTGGGCATGCTTTCGGTGGCGCGTGGGCTGACGCTGCTTTATTCCGGCACGCAACCGATCATGACCCCGGGAGTCTGGGATTGGATGGGTGTCGCGCCCGGCATCTATGTACCCGGCATCGTCGTCTTCATCGTCACATTCTGCCTGTTCCGCTTCACGGCGTTTGGCCGCTATGTCTCGGCAGTGGGCGGCCAGGAGAAGGTGGCCTCCATGTCAGGGGTCCGCGTCAACCAGGTCAAGATGCTGGTCTTCGTCATCTCCGGCATCACCGCCGCCATTGGCGGCGTCGTCCTTTCATCGCGCGTCGGCGCCGCCACGCCAACGGCCGGAACCGGCATGGAACTGACGGTGATTGCCGCCGTCGTGCTCGGCGGAACGCCATTGACCGGCGGCATGGGCAGCCTTGTGAACACGATCGTCGGCGCGCTCATCATAAATATTCTGCTCAACGGGTTAATCATCGTCGGGATCGGCGCCGAGTTGCAAATCATCGCACAGGGCCTCGTCCTGGTCGGGGCAGTGCTCGTGTCGCTCGACCGCAGGAAAATCGGCATCATCAAGTAGGCGGACGCAGCGATCATGAAGAACTATTCCATTGCAGTCATTCCCGGCGACGGGATCGGCGCGGAGGTTATGCCGCCGGCGCTCGATATTCTCGATACCGTCGCCGGCCGCCACGGCTTCGGGCTGTCCTACACGCACTTGCCATGGGGCTGTGAATTCTACGCTCGCCATGGCCGCATGATGGACGAGGACGGCCTGAAGCAGCTTGCCGGCCATGACGCTATCTTCCTTGGCGCTGTCGGCTATCCGGGGGTGGCCGACCATGTCTCGCTGTGGGGACTGCTCATCCCCATACGCCGCGCCTTTCGCCAGTACATCAACCTGCGCCCGATCCGGCTCCTGGAAGGCGTGAAGGGGCCGCTTTCTGGCAAGAAAATAGACATGCTCATCGTTCGGGAGAACAATGAGGGCGAATATTCCGAAGCGGGCGGCCGTCTCTATCGCGGCACCGCCGATGAAATCGCAATACAGGAAGCGGTCTTCACCCGTCGCGGCATCGAACGCGCGGCCGGCTTTGCCGCGGATCTGGCCAAGACCCGATCCGGCTCGATGGTGGCCGCCACCAAGTCCAATGGCATCATCCACACCATGCCGTTCTGGGATGAGGTTTGCGGTGAAGTAGCCAAGGACAAGGGTGTGGGCATAGCCTTCCGCCACATCGATGCGCTGGCCGCCGATTTCGTTCTCCATCCCGAGCGGCTGGACGTCGTGGTCGCCTCCAATCTGTTCGGCGACATTCTGAGCGATCTCGGCGCCGCCGTCGCCGGCAGCATCGGCATCGCGCCATCCGCGAATCTCAATCCCGAGCGCGAGCACCCGTCCATGTTCGAGCCTGTCCATGGATCGGCGCCTGACATTGCCGGACAGGGCATAGCCAATCCAGTCGGGCAAATCTGGTCCGCCGCCATGATGCTCGACCACCTTGGCGAGAAAGCCGCGGCGGCCGAGATCATGGGCGCGCTGGAGACGGTTCTGGCCACGTCGCAAATTCGCACGAGAGATCTCGGCGGCGAGGCTTCAACGACGGAATTCGCGCAGGAAATCAAGGGCCGCCTCGGCGCCAAAACAACCGCCAGCGCCAGCCAGTAGCATAAGAGGAGCATACGCATGACACAGGCTGTAATCATCACGGGGGCCGGGATCGGAATCGGTCGGGCGACGGCATTCGCTTTCGCCAAGGCTGGCTACCATGTCGCGGTCACGGACGTGTTGGAGGAGGATGGCCGAAAGGTTGCCGCCGACATCGTGGCGTCGGGCGGATTGGCCGCTTTCCACAAGCTCGATGTGACCAGTACCGAGCAGGTCAATCAGGTCGTGGCGGGCGTGGTCGATAAATTTGGCGCCCCGCATGCCGTCGTCGCCAATGCAGGCATCGCGTTGCGCGAGCCATTCGAAGAGATGAGCGACGAGCGCTGGCAGCGCACGCTCGACATCGACCTCAACGGTGTCATGCGCCTGTTTCGCGCTTCGGCGCCGAGCATGCGCGGCGCCGGTCGTGGCAGCATGATCGCGATGTCGTCGATCATGGGTATTGCTTACGGCTGGGACGAGCACGTCCACTATTCGGCGGCCAAGTCCGGCGTGATCGGCCTTGTGCGCGGCCTTGCTGTCGAGCTTGCGCCGGAAGGCGTGCGGGTGAACGGCATTGCGCCCGGCTATATCCGCACCGCGCAGGCCCTTTCGACCGACCATTCGCTGGGTGCGAAGGGATTGGAAGCCGCCTCCGGCTATATTCCGATGCGCCGCGTCGGCGAGCCGGAAGACATCGCCGACGTCGCGGTCTTCCTTGGCTCCGAGCAATCGCGATATATTACCGGGCAAGTGATCACCGTCGACGGCGGTTTGCTGGTCGGGCGCTTCTGATAAAGGCTTCTAAAGAGGGCGCCCGCCGCCCAGCACCTACATTTAGCCACGCAGGGAGAAGATCATGGCCAAGAAGATTTACTGTGCGTTCGGCACCGATATCGATTCCGTTGCCGGTTGGATCGGATCCTATGGCGGCGGCGACAGCCCATCCGATATTCAGCGTGGCATCTTCGCCGCCGAGGTCGGCGTGCCGCGCCTGCTGAAGCTATTCCGGAAATACGACCTGCCGACCACCTTCTTCATTCCGGGGCACTCGCTTGAGACCTTTCCCAAGGAAATGAAGATGATCGTGGATGCCGGGCATGAGATCGGCGCGCATGGCTACCTGCACGAAAACCCGATCGCGATGACGGCGCAGCAGGAAGAGGACGTGCTGGCGAAATCGATCGAACTGATCGAGAAGCTTAGCGGGTCGGTACCGCGCGGCTACGTGGCGCCGTGGTGGGAAATGTCGGCATCGACGGCGGACCTGCTTCAGAAATACGGCTTCAGCTATGATCACAGCCAAGGATACCGCGACTTCCAGCCGTTCTATGCGCGTGTCGGCGACGAATGGAATGTCATCGACTACACTAAGAAGGCCAAGGACTGGATGCACCCGCTGAAGCACGGCAAGGAGATCGACCTGGTCGACATCGGCGCCAATTGGTACGTCGATGACTTGCCGCCGATGATGTTCATGAAGAAGGCACCCAACAGCCATGGCTTTGTCAATCCACGTCATATCGAGGAGATGTGGCGCGACCAATTCGACTGGGTCTACCGCGAGATGGACTATGCCGTATTCGCTTTCACGATCCATCCAGACGTTTCGGGCCGGCCGCAGGTGCTGCTGATGCTTGAGCGGATGATCGAATATATCAGTGGCCATACGGGCGTCGAATGGGCGACCTTCGACAAGATCGCCAATGATTTCCGCGCGCGTTATCCCTTCGACGGCGGCAAACGGCCTGAGGTGATCTGACCCGTGTGCAGCGCCTGCGGTTTTCCATCGCTGCCGGGTCACTGGACCGACGCCGGTGCGCGAAGCCCCGGCAGTCGGCTCAGGTTGCGCTTCACGCGCCTGACGATGATCAACCGGCTGCTGGCGCCATACAGGCTGCGCGCCCACGACGATGGATCGACGCCCGGACTGCAACTCATGGCGCCCGATGGGGAGCGCGTCCTGGTGCCTGATCTGGAGGCGCTGTGGGTACAAGCCGAGCGGCTCGCCGGTACGCCCATCGACCCGCTATCGCCGCGTTTTCTGGGCGATGCGTAAAGGTGCACGCAGCGATGGCCGCCTGCGGCTGACCATCATTGCCGGGTTTCTCGGCGCCGGCAAGAGCACATGGCTGCGCCACCAGCTGCACGAGAATACGTTCGGTTCCGTCCATGTGTTCGTCAACGAGGCCGCCGAGATGCCCGTCGACAACCTGCTGCTCGGCAAGGCTGACCGGATTTCCGTTCTGGCCGGCGGTTGCGCCTGCTGCGAGGGTCGCGCGACACTTGTGGAGGCTCTGCGCAACACCTGCCAGGAACAGGACGGAGCCGACGCACAACCGATCGACCGAATATTGCTGGAGACCAGCGGGCTGGCCGACCCCGGCGCCATCACCAAGGCCCTCTCCGAAGACCCCATCCTGGCGCGCCGCCTTGTTCTTGACGAAACCATAGTCCTCGTCGATGCCTTGCATGGTCTGGCCCAGCTCAATGAAGAGAGACTGGGAAGACGCCAGGTGGAGGCTGCCGATCGGCTTATCATCACCAAGCCGGGAAGCGTGGCGGCATCGCAGCTTGCCAGGATGGCCTCTACGCTGCGGCAGCTAAACCCGATGGCATTGGTTGAAAGCGCCGAGCGTGGAACTTCCTTCGCGTTGCAGACGGTTCCCGACGCCGAACCCTATCCGCTTGCCGACATAGCCGACGACGCTATGCCGATAAAGCCGTGCCGTCTCGATATTTCCGGCGAATATGGCTGGGCGGCTTTCTCGGTCTGGCTTTCCGCGCTGCTTGCCGCACGCGGCGAGCAGATCATGCGCGTGAAAGGCGTGGTGACCACCGCCGATGGCCGCCTTCTGCTGCAATCGGTTCGCAAGCAGGTGCAACCTCCTGAAATGCTTCCGGAAATGGACGCCGACAGTTCAGTTCAAGGGCCGCGAGATAACATCATCATATTCATCGGGCGCGGTATAGACGATGCGCTGCTAACCTCGGCCTGGGCCAGATTCACGCAAGATAACCCCGGCCAAATGCGCCGTTAATGGGTGGAACAGCCTGCTATTCCCACCTTTAGCATCCGCGATTCACCGCCGATCCAAGCACGCCGACGCCGGTTGTCGGCGGACGACGTTCTTGGGCGGCACCACAGCTATCCAAAACCTTTCGAACAAAATCGAGCGCGCGAACCTTGTCCTGCCAGGTCGGCACTCCGGCATTCCCAATGCGACTCATGAACGCCAGTTGCAGCCGGTCTTCCAGCTGGCTTGGAAGCCTACATCTCGTCGCCGATCTTGCGTATCCTGTCGACCAGTTCCTTGCCGCCGACCTTGTCGTAGAACTGGGGATAGATCGAATAAGCAATATCCTGGAACTTCTTGATATCCGGGTGGGTGACGGTCTTGCCTTCCTTCACCCATTCGGCCTCGACCTTCTTGTTGTAGGCTTCGTCGTCCTTGCGCTCGATGTCGCGGCCTTCCGCTTCGGCTTTCATGATTGCGGCG
>DASYCS010000459.1:0-2412 GCA_036500025.1 Mesorhizobium sp.
CAGGAGCAGGTTCTTGATCGCAGGTCTGTGGACGAGGCTCATGCCGGCATTCCTTGTGGCCGAAGGGGGCCGGTAATGCGGCTGTTAGCCCGGCTTGATGCGCTTTACGAGGAAAATCCGTTGGCGCAGGCAACCCAATGGATTTTGCCTAGATCTGGCCTGGCCGGCAAGGCGCGCGCGGCTGAATGACGGCCCGACGACAGATGACGCGCGGCGTAGGCAGCGGGGCGAAATTGCGACCTTGGCGCTGTGCGGCGCGCCGGTCGAGGCCGATGCGCTGGAGACTGCCGGCGCAAGCATCTTTTTAATGGAGACCGGGCGAGCGGCACTTGGCCAGACCGACAGCCCGCTGGTTCCGCGCCGTCATCCATCCGCTCAAGAGCACCGCCACCGCGACGCGAATAATGGCGAGGCATGGCGGTAGGCGACAGGCAGCCCCCGAGTTTGCCGCTATTGCATCTTGTGGCGGCGGTTGATCGAGCCGGGCCGCCCGCCAATCGACAATTTCGTGTCGCGCTTTTCTCGCGAGGCGACAATTTTGCCGCGCGAAATCACATGCAGCCGGTCCGGACGCAGGCGAACGGCCTCGATGGCGTTGCCGGCATCGAGCACGACAAGACTGGCGCGTTTGCCGACTTCCAGGCCGAGATGGTCGAGGCCCATGATCTTGGCGTTGACGTTCGTCACCATGTCGAAGCAGCGCGCCATGTCGGCCGGGCTGGACATTTGCGCGGCGTGCAGGCCCATAAAGGCAACGTCGAGCATGTCGGCGGTGCCCAGCGAATACCATGGGTCGAGAACGCAATCCTGGCCCCAGCCGACACGGATGCCGAGCTTCAGCATTTCCGGCACGCGGGTCAGGCCGCGCCGCTTCGGATAGGTGTCGTGGCGGCCTTGCAGCATCATGTTGATGAGCGGATTGGGGATGACCGACAGGTCGGCCTCGGCGATAAGCGGCAGCAGCTTCGAGACATAGTAGTTGTCCATCGAGTGCATCGAGGTCAGGTGCGAGCCGGCCACCCTGCCCTGCAAGCCCAGGCGCTGCGTCTCATAGGCCAGTTGCTCGACATGGCGCGAATGCGGATCGTCGCTCTCGTCGCAATGCATGTCGACCATCAGGCCGCGCTTGGCCGCGATCTCGCACAGTTCGGTGACCGAACGGGCGCCATCGGCCATGGTGCGCTCGAAATGCGGAATGCCGCCGACGATCTCGACGCCCTTATCCAAAGCGCGGATCGTATTGTCGCGGGCCGTGGGCGAGCGGTAAAAACCGTCCTGCGGAAAGGCCACCAGTTGCAGGTCGATATAGGGCGCGACCTTTTCCTTCACGTCGAGCAGCGCCTCGACGGCCAGCAGCCTGTCGTCGCAGACATCGACATGGGTGCGAATGGCGAGCAGGCCCATCGAAACGGCCCAGTCGCAATAGGCCAGCGCACGGTCGCGCACCGCCTCATGCGTCAAAAGCGGCTTCAACTCGCCCCATAGCGCAATGCCTTCCAGCAGCGTGCCCGATGCGTTGATGCGCGGCAGGCCATAAGAAAGCGTGGCATCCATGTGGAAATGCGGATCGACGAAGGGAGCGGAAACCAGATCGCCGGAAGCGTCGACGACCGTGCCTGCTTCGCCATCCAGCTTCGGCTCGATGGCCGCGATTGTTTCGCCACGAATGCCGATATCGGCCACCCGGCCGTCCGGCAAGGTGCCGCCCGCAACGATGATGTCAAAGCTCATTTTTTAGTCCTTGGTTTAGACCGATGTTTTCGAACACAGCGCCATCGGGGAAACGGTGTGCCAATTCCGCCGCTGACTGTCTACCGCCTTGATTTGCGGGCGGTCACGGCGTGGATTCCCGGCACTCTCCGCTCCCTGCGATCGCTCACGAGGCCGGGAATGACGGGTGTATTCAAACAGCTCCGGTCGCCATGCAGGGAAGCGGAAATTAAAAGAACTGTCATTCCCGGCCTCTTGAGGGAGCGGAACGACCGGAGAGTGTCGGGAATTCATGCCCCCGGCACTCTCATGGAAATCGCTGCCGCACCGGCCGCTGGAAAGACAGCCTACTCCGGCACGTAGCGCACCGCGCCCTTGTCGGCGCTGGTGGCGAAGGCGGCGTAGGCGCGCAGCGCCTGCGTCACCTTGCGCTTGCGCACTTCGGCCGGCTTCCAGCCAAGCTTGTCCTGCTCGGCGCGGCGGCGGGCAAGTTCGGCATCGTCCACGGCGAGGTTGATGGTGCGGTTGGGAATGTCGATCTCGATGGTGTCGCCTTCGCGCACCAGCCCGATCAGCCCGCCCTCCTCGGCTTCCGGCGAGACATGGCCGATGGACAGGCCGGAGGTGCCGCCGGAAAAACGGCCATCGGTCAGCAGCGCGCAGACTTTGCCCAGGCCTTTCGACTTCAGATAGCTGGTCGGA
>DASYCS010000460.1:0-2485 GCA_036500025.1 Mesorhizobium sp.
GTCGATGTAGAATTCGTCGAGCTGGCGCTGTAGTTCGAGATCGGCGTTGCTGCGCTCGGATATTTGCCAAAGCCCGGTCAAGCCGGGCGTTACCGAGCGCCTTTTGTGGCGGAACTCGGCATTCATCGCCAGAAGATGGTATTCTGGGAACGGGCGCGGTCCGACGATGCCCATTTCGCCGATGATGACGTTGAACAGTTGCGGCAGCTCGTCGAAGCTACTGGAGCGCAGCAACTGCCCGACCACCGGCAGGATGCGCGGATCGTGTTTGAGCTTGAAGTGTGCGGACCATTCGGCCTGCACGGCGGGGTTCTCGGCAAGCAATGCCTCAAGCCGCTGTTCGGCATCGCGGTACATGGTGCGCAGTTTCAGCACGCGCACCGTCTTGCCGGCCAGGCCCTCGCGCGGCTGCCAGAAGAAGACGGGGCCGGGGTCGATCGCGTAGATCGCCGCGCCCGCCAGCGCTAGCAATGGCGCCGACACGATGGCGGCCGGCACGGCGATCATCAGGTCTACCAGCCGCCGTAGAAGATATGGCGCAGGCAGGGCATCGCGGCCGGCCAGATGCAGCCCGACCTGGCCGCCAATGTCGGCCGGCCGCAAGCCTGCCACCTTCAAATGCGGCGTATCGGCAAGCAGCACCACCTCGGCGAATTCCCGGCGCAACGCGCTCAATTCGTCAAGCACGGGCGCGGTGTCGCCGGCGATGAGGGCGATGCGCGGGCCATTGCCGGAAGGCGCAGTGTCGCGCAAAAACGGTTCCGGCCGCAACCCATATTGCCAGTGACGGTTGAAATGCTCGATCAGCGAGGGCACCCGGTTCGGGCCGGCAATGATTGCCGCCCGTTCGCCCCACAGGCCGAGCCATCTGCACAGCCGCCGCGCAGTGCGATGCGTCAGCGGCTGGACGATCAGCGCGATGCCAAGGAAGCCCGCGATGGGCAAAGCGAGCGGCCAGCCTCCGGGAAGCAGCATCGAGCCGAAGACGGCAAGCGCTGCCACCTTGAAGGTAGCCTTCGCGCGGCGGCGCAGATGCTCATGGCCGTGAAGCCGGTATCCGGGATAGAGCGCTTCGGATGCGTAGAACACCAGCGCTGCCATCGCAACGAGTATGAAGGCCCGCACAAGGGCGCCATCCTCGATAGCACCGGGATGGAACGGAACGAGAAGAAGGCAGGCGATGGAATAGGCCGCGACATCGCCGGAAATCAGCAGCACTTGTGTGGCAAGCCGCGCCAGCCTGGCAGGTAAGGCTGCGATGAGGGCTGTCGCCGGGCGCTTTCCCGCCTCGGCGCTCGCAAACGCGGCTGCCGGCGCATGCGATGCGGCCGCCAAGTCGGCGCCAGCCGCAAAGGTTTCCCGCGCAGCGCCGCGTAGTGGCGGCCCCTCGGCGGGGGCCGGCTGTAGCATGCCGGGATTTATGCTTCCTGAGGCGAGTAATGCCATTCCAGTTCACTCTTGCGGTTTGTTCGGTACGACGATTTCACTCGTCAAGCAGTCGTGTCGCCAGCGCCCGCTGCACCCGCAGCGCTCCATCCAATCCTTGCGCCATGCCGGCGGTTTCAAGCATGGCCGCCTCAAAGCCATGCCTGCCGCCGGTTGCCGTTCCGCGCTGCTTGTCGATGGGGAATTGCCGCAACCCCAATCTCTGCAACGCGGTAAGCCAGAGGAAACCCGGCACCACCACCGCGTAGCGCCGCCACAGCCGACGCGGTTCGCAAGCAAGCCGGAAGGCCCACTCGAAACCGCTTCGCTGAATTGCTTTTGGAGCCTGCCGCTTCAGGCCGGCATGGAAATCGAAAGCCGCCCCGACGCCGATGAGCACGGGCGCATCGAGACGGCCGCGCATCTGCGCCATCCACAGTTCCTGCTTTGGCGTGCCAAGGCCGACCCACACCACATCGGCTGCCGACCGGTTGATCCGCGCAGCGATGTCGGTTTCTTCCTGTGTCGACAGCGCATGAAAAGGCGGCGCATAAGCGCCGACGATCTGCGCGCCTGGAAAGCGCGCCAGCAGTTTTTCCTGTAGCCGGCTCAACGTATCTTCCGTTGCGCCATAGAGGAAATGGCGAAAGCCTTTCGCCACGCCGGTCTCGAACAGCGAAAGCATCAGGTCCGGCCCGTAGACCCGGCCGGCATCCTCGTGGCCGGCGCGCTTGAGCGCCCAGACGAGAGGCATGCCGTCGGGCGTCACCAGGAAGGCGCGGTTATGCGCCGAGCGCAGTTTCGCGTCGCTCTGGCAGCGGATGACGCCATGCGCATCCCGGATGCAGACATATTCGCGGCGGCCTTCCGCGATCGCGGTTTCGATCCGCGCGGCGGCATCCTTCAGATTGACGGCCGAAACGGCGACGCCGAGCACGTTGACCCAGGCCGGGGCCTGTTCAGGACGTTCGCTTGCGGCGAAATGCTCGTTTTGCCGTACGCTTTTCATTTTATGCCTTCTGTTGCCGTTCACCGGCCTTTGCCCCAGCCGGGAACCAGT
>DASYCS010000461.1:0-4378 GCA_036500025.1 Mesorhizobium sp.
GAAATCGTCGCCCTTGGCGCGCTGAAGGAAGTAACGCTGGTTCCGGGAAGGAAAAAACCGGATGCCGTTGCCACCCTTATTGGCGAGCTTGACGGGAAAATCGCCAAACGGACCCTGCTGCCCGGCCATTATATTCCCGTCAACGCCCTTCGCGATCCGTGGGTGGTCGAGCAGGGCGCGCCGGTTCAGGTCATATTCGCGTCCGGCCCGCTGACCATTTCCGCCGCCGCCGTAACGCTTCAGCCCGGCTCGACGGGCGATCTCGTCAAGGTCCGCAACCTCGACAGCGGCAAGATATTCTCCGGCACGGTCATGGCGGACGGCACCATCCGGGTCGGCGCGTCATGAAGCGTGGCCTCGTCCTTTCTTTGGCAATGGCGGTGCTTTGCCTGCACCCCGCACTGGCTGACGGCCTGACGCCGAAGGCCAAACGCGAGCTTGCCGCCAGGAACGGACCGGCCTTCAACGATCCCGATTACGATCCGAAGGCGACCGCCCGCATGTTCCAGGTATCGTCGGGTCCAAGCTCGCTGCCGCCGGGCCAGGTTGCGTCCCGCATCAAGGACATCGCCCAGCTGCAAAGCGCGCGCGACAACCAGCTTGTCGGCTACGGTCTGGTCATCGGCTTGCAGGGTTCGGGCGATTCGCTGCGCAATTCGCCCTTCACCGAACAATCGATCCGAGCCATGCTGGAAAATCTCGGCATCGCGACGCTGGATGGCGCGGCGCGCGCCAAGAACGTCGCCGCCGTTATCGTCACCGCCAACATGCCGCCCTTCGTCCAGTCGGGCGCGCGCATCGATATCGACGTTTCCTCGATGGGCGACGCCACCTCGCTCTCCGGCGGCACGCTGGTGATGACGCCGCTGAAAGCGGCGGATGGGCAGATTTATGCCGTCGGCCAGGGGTCGGTCATCGTTTCGGGCTTCAACGCGCAGGGGCAGGCCGAACAACTGACGCAGGGCGTGCCGACCTCCGGCCGCGTGCCGAACGGCGCCATCGTCGAGCGCTCCGTCGACGCCGAGTTCGGCGACCAGTCGGTGCTGACATTGCAGCTGCGCAACCCGGATTTCTCCACCGCCGTGCGCATCGCCGACGCGATCAACGACTATACCGGCCAGCGTTTCGGCGTGCGTGTCGCCGCCGAGCGTGATGCAAGGACGGTTTCGATCAAGAAGCCGAAGGGCATCTCGGCGGCGCGCTTCTATGCCGAGATCGAGAACCTGATCGTCGAATCCGATACGCCGGCGCGCGTCGTCATCGACGAGCGCACCGGCACCATCGTCATCGGCAACGAAGTCAAGGTTTCGCGCGTCGCCATCAGCCACGGCACGCTGACAGTCCGCATCACCGAAACGCCGACGGTGGTTCAGCCCGAACCGTTCTCCAAGGGTGAAACGGCGATAGAACCGAACACCGCGATCGACGTCACCCAGCCCGATGCGCGCGTCGCCGTGCTTGACGGCCCCAACCTTGAAACGCTGGTTTCCGGCCTGAACCGCCTCGGCGTCAAGCCCGACGGCATCATCGCCATCTTGCAGGGCATCAAATCGGCCGGTGCATTGCAAGCCGACCTGGTCGTGCAATGAGGAACCTGCCGATGACCCCGCTTTTCCCCAGGGGCGCCCGCCGCCTTGCCCTGCTCGCTGCGGTCGCGTCGATGGCGGTATCCACCATGACCCATGCCGAGACGGTCAGGCAGGTGCTTCCCGGCGCGCCGCCCGCGACCGCGCCGCAGGAGATGGCCAGGGTTGCCGCACCCGCCGCCGGCGACGCAAGCGAGGTCGAGCGCTTCTGCTCCAACATCGCCGACGCCGCCCGCGACCGTCGCTATGCCTTGCAGGCCGCCGAAATGAAACAGTTGCAGGCCGATCTGGACGCCCGCATGACAGCGCTCGACGAAAAGAAGGCCGAGTACGAGACATGGCTGAAGCGCCGCGAGGTCTTCCTCGCCCGCGCCCAGGACGGCATCGTCAAGATATATGCCGGCATGAAGCCGGACGCGGCGGCTGAACGGCTGGCTATGGTCAATGTCGATCTTGCAGCCGCCATCCTGATGAAACTGGATTCGCGCAAGGCAAGCGTCATCCTCAACGAAATGGACGACAAGGCAGCAGCGGCATTGACCAGCCTGATGGCCAGCGCCGCCCGCAGGGTGGACCCGTCATGATCCGCAAGACGCTTTTTCTCGTGGCGGCGATAAGCCTTTCGGGCTGCGCCACCAATTTCAAGGAAGTCGGCAAGGAACCGGCGCTTTCGCCGGTCGGGTCCGGCATCGAAGGCGGCGCGACCTCCGTCTATCGTTACCCGGAGACGCCGGCCGCCCCGGTCCGCAAATTCTCCCTGTGGGACGACCGCCAAAGCCGCCTGTTCACCGACCCTCGCGCATTGCGTGAAGGCGACATCCTGACCGTCAAGATCAAGATCAACGATCGCGCCAAGTTCAAAAACCAGAACGACAGGAGCAGGACCGCCTCGCGCTCGCTCGGGTTTGACGCCGACCTTGGCTGGGATTCCTACAAGACGAGTGGCAAGGGCAGCGGCAGCCTGGATTCCAGCACCAAAACCAATGCCGACGGCGCTACCGAGCGCTCGGAATCGATCGAATTGAACGTCGCCGCCGTCGTCACCGAGGTCCTGCCCAACGGCAATCTGATGATCAAGGGGTCGCAGGAAGTGCGCGTCAACGCCGAGTTGAGGGTGCTCACCATCGCCGGCATCGTGCGCCCGTCCGACATCGGCGCGGAGAATACCATTTCCTACGAGCGCATCGCCGAGGCCCGCATCGCCTATGGCGGGCGCGGACGCATCAGCGAGGTTCAGCAGCCGGCCTATGGCCAGCAGGTGCTGGACCAGGTGCTTCCTTTCTAAGATGGCGAAAGGCAAGGCCGTGGCGGCCGTAGAAGATATCCCGGCTTCGAAAGGGCCGTCCCTCGTCATCCAGGCCGCCCTGATTGTGGGCATGACGGTCGCCGCGCTCGGGATCGGCTGGTTTGCCGGTTCCTACCTCAAAAGCTCGCAGGCGCCTGCGAAGGTCAAGCCCGAATTGGCGAAACACGAAGCCAAGGCCGAGGAAAAGGGCAAGGACGAAAAGAGCCACGATCCGGACGCCGGCCCGCTGCTGGTCGAACTCGCGCCGATCACCACCAACCTCGCTTCGCCGGCTACCGTCTGGGTTCGCCTCGACGCCTCGCTGGTGCTCGACGCTCCGCAGCCGCCGGAAACGATCGAGGCGGTTCATCAGGATTTGCTGGCGTTGATTAGAACGATCAAGATGCACCAGGTCGAAGGCGGCAGCGGCTACCAGCACCTCAAGGCCGATCTCCAGGAGCGCGCCTCCATCCGCAGCGGCGGCCACGTCAAGGACGTGCTCATAAGGACCCTCGTATTCGAATGAGAATACTTCCCGCCAGCATAGCCATCGTGCTTGCCACCATTTCCGGCGCATCCGCCCAGCAGATAGACCTTGGCAGCATCGCCCAGGCGGACGGCGCAACGGTCGGCACCATCATCCAGATGTTCGGCCTGCTCACCGTCTTGTCGGTGGCGCCCGGCCTGCTCATCATGGTTACAAGCTTCACGCGTTTCATCATCGCCTTTTCGATCCTGCGCGCCGGCATCGGCCTGCAAACGACGCCGGCGAACCTCATCCTCATATCGCTGTCGCTGTTCATGACCTTCTACGTCATGGCCCCCACCTTCGATCAGGCATGGAACAATGGCGTCAAGCCGTTGATGGACAACCAGATCACGCAGCAGGTGGCGCTGGAAAAGATATCCGACCCGTTCCGCACCTTCATGCTGCACAATGTGCGCGACAAGGATTTCGACCTGTTCGCCGACCTTGCGCGTGAACGCGGCCAGGTGGTCGCGCGCGACACTGTCGACCTGCGCATCCTGGTTCCGGCCTTCATGATTTCCGAAATCAGGCGCGGTTTCGAAATCGGCTTCCTGATCGTCATGCCGTTTCTCGTCATCGACCTCATCGTCGCCACCATCACCACGGCGATGGGCATGATGATGCTGCCGCCGACCGTGGTGTCGCTGCCGTTCAAGATCATGTTCTTCGTGCTGATCGACGGCTGGAACCTGTTGGTCGGCAGTCTGGTGCGCTCGTTCAACTGACCGCCGACCTGGCATTTCACCCGCCGTTCACCACCCGTTAACCATGATTTTTATGCCTTTCGCAGGAACTGTCTGCCATGTTGCGGGCTGATGGCGGGTGATTGGGTTTAAACGATCATTGGCATGATGCCGTACCGTCATACCGGACAAGCCGGTATGTCAAAGTAATGCGTGTTATCGCGTAAAGGTACGAGTACCCATGTCCAGCATCATGACCAACGCTTCGGCGTTGACGGCTCTTCAGAGCCTGAAT
>DASYCS010000462.1:0-5549 GCA_036500025.1 Mesorhizobium sp.
CCGACTTCGCCAAGCACGTCCTCGACTTCCTCGTCGTCGACACCCAGATAGGCCGCGACGACGCGCGGGTCGGTCTTCACCGCCGCCGGGCTGCCATCGGCGATCTTGCGCCCATATTCCAGCACCACGACATGGTCGGAGATTTGCATCACCACCGACATGTCGTGCTCGATCAGCAGGATCGACGTGCCCGTGGTATCCTTGATGTCTATCAGCAGCGCATTGAGCGCCAGGGACTCGCGCGGGTTGAGGCCCGCAGCCGGCTCGTCCAGGCACAGAAGCTCCGGCCCCGTGCACATGGCGCGTGCGATTTCCAGCCGCCGCTGCGCACCATAGGGCAGATCGCCCGCCGGATCGTCGGCACGCTCGGTTAGGTCGGCCTTGTCCAGCCAATGCTTGGCAAGCTCGACCGATTCGGCCGAGGCCTTGCCGTAGCCGCCAATGCCAAGCAGGCCGAGCACGGTGTAGCCCGATGCCTTCATCAGCTTGTTGTGTTGCGCGACCAACAGGTTCTCGAGCACCGTCATGCCGGAAAACAGGCGGATATTCTGAAACGTGCGCGCAACCTTGGCCTTGGCGGTGATCTGGAAGTCGGCCATGCGCTCCAGCAGGAACTCGTTGCCTGCCTTGCCGGTAAACCGGATCATGCCTTCGGTCGGCTTGTAGAAGCCAGTGATGCAGTTGAACACCGTCGTCTTGCCGGCGCCGTTCGGGCCGATGAGCGCGGTGATCTCGCCGCGCTTGGCTGCGAAGGAAAGGTCGCCGATGGCGACCAGCCCGCCGAACTTCATCGACAGATGTTCGAGTTGGAGGATGTTCTCGGTCATGGCGCTCGTCGTCGCGGATGGGGTCATGGTCATCAGCCGTGTCCTTCCTTGGTGAAGGAGGCGGATACGGCCTTGCGTTCTTTCAGGAACGCCGTCGGTTCACGGCTGCCCACGAAACCGCGCGGCTTCCACACCATCACCACGACCATCGCCAGGCCAAACAGCAGCATGCGGTAAAGTTCTGGCGTGAAGTCCGGCCCGAACACCACTTTCAGGAAGTCGAGTTCACGCAGGATTTCGGTGCCGCCGATCATCACTACCGCCGCAATCGCGATGCCGACCAGCGAACCCATGCCGCCAAGGACGACGATGGCGAGAATGATCGCCGATTCGAGGAAGACGAAGGATTCGGGGCTGACGAAGCCCTGGCGCGCCGCGAAGAACGCGCCGGCGAAGCCGCCGAACATCGCGCCGGTGGCAAACGCCGTCAGCTTGGTCGTGGTGGTGTTGATGCCGAGCGAGCGGCAGGCGATCTCGTCCTCGCGCAGCGCTTCCCAGGCGCGTCCGACCGGCATCCGGCGCAGCCGGATGGTGACGAACGCGGTCAAGAGGCACAGGAGCAGGATCAAATAATAGAGGAAAATCTTGTAGTAGGCGCCCGACTGCGCGATGTGCAGCACCTTGGAGATGTAGTTCGGGTCCGACACGTTGAAAGTGAACAAGCCGAAGAACGACACTTTCGGAATGCCCGAAATACCCGCCGAACCGTTGGTGACCTCGCGCCAGTTGATCAGCACCATGCGAATGATTTCACCGAAGGCGAGCGTCACGATGGCGAGGTAATCGCCGCGCAGGCGCAGCACCGGAAAGCCCAGGATCACGCCCCAGAACGCCGCCATGATGCCGGCGGCGGGCAGCAATATCCAGAACGACAGGCCATATTGGGTGCCGAGCAGCGCATAGGCATAGGCGCCAACCGCGTAGAAGGCGACGTAGCCGAGGTCGAGCAGGCCGGCGAGGCCGACGACGATGTTCAGCCCCCAGGCCAGCATCACGTAGATCAGGATCTGGATGCCGAAATTATCGACCCATTTCAGCGACCCCTGAAAACCGGCCGCCATCGATCCCGAAAGCAGCGCCAGCACCAGCACCACGAACACCGGGTAGAGCGCCAGTACGCTGACGCCCAGCGCCGAGAAATGACCGAGGATGAAGGCGCGGAAATAAAACAGCACCGACGCCAGCGCATAGATGATGGCGAGGGCGCGTAGGAAGCGCGCATAGCCGGCCAACTCGGCGCCCAGCATGCCATCCAGCGAGCCCGCCGCCACGATCAGCACGGCAATGACGACCAGCGCCACGATAAAGTAGGGCAGCCGGAAGAACCGCGTCGCCGCGCTGGCGGGCAAAAGCCCGGTGGCGACATCGGCGATTTTCTGCCGCGCCAGGAACGGCTGCAAATAGGCGATGAAGCAGAACCGCCCGACCATGGTGAGCGCGACGACGATGGCCAGAAGGCCCCAGCGCTGCACCAGCACCAGTTCGTTGCGGATGTTCTGGTCGGTCTTCAACCCGATCAGCAGGACAAAACAGCCGAAAGCCATCAGGCCGGCAAAGAACGCTTCGCGAAGGGCGCGCGAGGTAACGCCGGCGCGGGTAGCTTGCTCCGTGGAAACCGTATTGGCCATGGTGTCAGACCTTCTCGACTTCTGGCCGGCCCAATATGCCGGAAGGCAGGAAAATCAGCACGATCGCCAGGATGGAAAAGGCCGCCACGTCCTTGTAGTCGATCGAGAAATAGGCCGACCACATGCTCTCGATGAACCCGATCAGCAGACCGCCGATAACCGCGCCCGGAAGCGAGCCGATACCGCCCAGCACCGCCGCCGTGAACGCCTTGACGCCCGGCACGAAGCCGTCGGAGAACACCACCACGCCGTAATACATCAGGAACAGCGTGCCGGCGACGCCGGCAAGCGCGGCGCCGATGATGAAGGTGATCGAAATGGTGCGGTCGACATCGATGCCGAGCAGCGCCGCCATCTTCTGGTCCTGCTCGCAGGCGCGCTGGGCGCGGCCGAGCGACGTCTTGTTGACGATGTAGGAAAACACCACCAGCAGGATCGCGGTGACGAGCACGATGACGATCTGCTTCAGCGAGATGCTGACGCCGTAGATGTTGTAGACCTGACTGATCATCGGCGGGATCGGCTTGTTGCGCGGACCCTGCGTGACCTGCACGAAATTGGAGAGCGCGATCGACATGCCGATGGCAGTGATCAGCGGCGCCAGGCGAAACGAGCCGCGCAGCGGCCGGTAGGCGATCTTCTCGATCACCCAGTTGTAAAGGCTGACCAGCAGCATCGAAACGATCATCATGATCAGCAGCGCGACGACCACCGGCACCGTATAGAACAGCGCGCCCAGGACGAGAAAGACGATGAGCGCGACGAAAGCGCCGACCATGAAGATGTCGCCATGCGCGAAATTGATCATGCCGACGATGCCGTAGACCATCGTATAGCCGATAGCGATCAGGCCATAGATCGATCCCAGCGTCAGCCCGTTGATAAGCTGCTGGATGAAATACTGCATGTTGGTATGGCTCCCCTGGAACGTCGCCCATGCAGACGCGTTCCTTTTCGTATTTCCCCTAGTCGTAAAGTTTCAGGCCCGCAATGCAATGCCCTTCTTTTGTCGAAGGAACGTGTTATCGGCGCTGCCGATTCCCATCCGTCTTCACGCATCCGGCCTGTGGCCCACGGCGGACCATACGCTTGGTATAACTTAATGTCTTTGCTGATTCGAGCCTAGTTTGCACCTGTTTTCGAAGAAATCATCGTAACAATCGATTGATGTGGCGAAAGATTGCACGACTTGGCGCAGACTTCGCTCGCCCATCCTGGCCTTGCAACACCTCACGCAACGTCATTTGACGATGAAACCATGCGCGAACGGATCACGGTCGTCGATGAAGATCGTGTTCAGTCCGGTCATCCGCGCCCATCCGCCGATCGAAGGCACAATGGCGGTCTTGCCGGCCACCGAAACCTCCTTCTCGACCTTTCCGTGGAACAGCGAACCGATGATGGATTCATGCACGAACGTGTCGCCCGCCTTCAGCCTGCCCTTGGCGTGAAGCTGCGCCATGCGCGCCGAAGTGCCGGTGCCGCAAGGCGAGCGGTCGATGGCCTTGTCGCCGTAAAAGACGGCATTGCGGGCATCAGCGCCCTCGACGGTCGGCGCGCCGGTCCACAGCATATGCGAAAGCCGGTTGATGCCTGGGTTTTCGGGATGCGCGAAGCTGTATTTCTCATTGAGGCGCTGGCGCACCACCGGGCTCCACGCGATGAGATCGCCGGCCGAATAATCGGCCATGTCGCGGTAGTTCTTCTGCGGATCGACGATGGCGTAGAAGTTGCCGCCATAGGCGACGTCGACGGTGATTTCGCCAAGCTGCGGGCATTCCACCGTCAGCCCCTCGGCATAGAGGAAGGACGGCACGTTGGTGATGCGCACTTCCTCGACATATTCGCCGACCTGTTTGTATTCGGCGGTCACCAGGCCGGCCGGCGTGTCGAGCCGCAGCATGCCCGGCGTCTTCGGCTTGATCAGCCCCTGCTCGATGGCCATCGTCACCGTGCCGATGGTGCCGTGGCCGCACATGGGCAGGCAGCCCGAGGTTTCGATGAACAGGATGGCGATGTCGCAATCCTCGCGCGTCGGCGGATAGAGGATCGAGCCGGACATCACGTCATGGCCGCGCGGCTCGAACATCAGCCCGGTGCGGACCCAGTCATATTCGGCCAGGAAATGCGCGCGCCGTTCCATCATGGTCGTGCCTTCGAGCAGCGGCCCGCCGCCGGCCACCAGCCGCACCGGATTGCCGCAGGTATGGCCGTCGATACAGAAGAAGGATTTTTTGGCCATTGCCGCCTGCCTTAGAAACGTTGGGGACTGAAAGGAGAAAGATCGAGCGCCTCAGCCTGCCCTGAAACGAGATCGCGGATCAAGCGGCCGGTTGCCGCGGCCTGGGTCAGGCCGAGATGCCCGTGGCCAAAGGCATAGAGCACGCACGGATGACTGGGCGCACGGCCGATGACGGGCCGCGAATCCGGCAGCGACGGGCGAAAGCCCATCCATTCGCGCCCGCCGCTTGCGTCCAGTCCCGGCAGGAATTTCTGCGCCTTGGCCAGCAGTGCCCTCGAACGCGCATAATTGGGCGCGCGCTCGATGCCGCCAAGCTCGACGGCGCCGCCAATGCGCAGGCCGGTCGAAAGCGGCGTGATCACGAAGCCATGGCCCGAGAAGATCAGCTGCCGCTTCACCTCATAGGCGGATGCCGGCAGGGTAGTGTTGTAGCCGCGCTCGGTTTCAAGCGGAATGCGGTCGCCAAGGTTTCGCGCCAAGAGATGCGACCATGCGCCGGCGGCCAGCACAACCAGCTTCGCCTTCCGCACCGCGCCACCGGCCAGCGTCAGCGTGGCGCCCGCCTCAACCGCGTCGATGCGCTCGATGCGCGCCCGCTCGAACCGCGCGCCTTTCGTCTCCGCATAGGCCCAGATCGCCTTGCCCAGCAGCTTCGGATCGGCCACCGTCTTCCAGCCGGGAACGAAGGTGCCCTTGATGAAGCGCGGCGACAGGCCGGGCTGGAGATCGGCCAGTTCCCTGCCCTCGACATGGCGGTAGCCGATGCCGAAACGGTCGCGCGCGGCCCAACCGGACAACGAGGCGCGAAACTCCGGCTCGCTTTCATAGAGTTCGAGCGAACCGTCCTCGCGC
>DASYCS010000463.1:0-4652 GCA_036500025.1 Mesorhizobium sp.
CGCGGCGCGCCTGGTTCTTCGGACTGCTTGGCGCGACCTACCTGCTCGACGTGGTGGATACGCTTTTGAAGGGCGAGGCGCATTTCGCCCGTTTCGGCCACGAATATCTCTTCCGCACACCGGTTTTCGTCGCCCTGTGCATTATCGCCGCCTATACGAGCAATCGCCGCTATCACATCGCCTTCGTGGCGGTGGCGCTGGTCTATCAGGCGTGGTGGATCATGCGGCTCTTCGACACCATCACCTGACGGCCATTGGGTGGCGGCGGCGAATGGTCTAGGAACGGTCGTCGCCACCGCTGCTACAGGCCCTGTCCATGATCGTTCTTGCCTTCGCCCTCTCCTTCGTGCTGCTGCTTATCACCGCGCTGCATGTCTATTGGGGCATTGGCGGTATCTGGCCGGGAACGGATGCGGCCTCCTGCGCGCGCGCCGTCTGCGGCTTCGAAGGCATGGACGAGATGCCGCCGCCCTCGTCTTCTTTCGCGGTCGCCGCCTGCCTGGTGCTGGCGACGCTTTGGCCGATCGCGCTGGTGGGCGTGTTTGCGACGCCCTTTCCCGACATCGGGCTGGCGTTGGTTGCCGGGCTGATCGGGCTTGGCTTCGTTGGGCGCGGCATCGCCGGCTATGTGCCGGCATGGCGGCGGTTGACGCCCGAACAGCCTTTCGCGACCTATGATGTGCGCTATTTCTCGCCGGTCAGCCTGCTGATCGGGCTTGGCTTCATCGTGCTCGCCGTCACGCAATTTCCTGCATAACGCGCGCTGCACCAACCAAAATCGATTGCAGCAGACGATGGGCCACGCCATTCTTCCCGCCACAAGGGAGGAATTTCAATGGGTGTCGCCGCGCTGAAGAACCAAAAGCCGACCAACCTGCCGTTCCACGAAGAGCGCGTCGATCTCGCCTGCGCCTTCCGCTGGACGGCGCGGCTCAACATGCATGAGGCGGTGGCCAATCATTTCTCGCTGGCCGTCAACGATGACGGCACCCAATTCCTGATGAACCCGAACCAGGCGCATTTCTCGCGCATCAAGGCCAGCGATCTTCTGATGATCGACGCCAACGACCCCGCCACCTTGTCTGGCCCCGACGCGCCAGACCCGACCGCCTGGGGGCTGCACGGCGCCATCCATCGCAATGTGCGCCACGCGCGCTGCGTCATGCATGTGCATTCCATCCACGCGACCGTGCTTGCCTCGCTGGCCGATTCGACGCTGCCGCCCATCGACCAGAACACGGCGATCTTCTACAACCGCCATGTCGTCGACGCCCATTATGGCGGGCTGGCCTTCGAGGAAGAGGGCGAGCGCTGCTCGGCCCTGTTGACCGACCCGAAGGTCAAGGTGATGGTCATGGGCAATCATGGCGTCCTGGTGCTCGGCGACACCGTCGCCGACGCCTTCAACCGCATGTTTTACTTCGAGCGCGCCGCCGAAACCTACATCAAGGCGCTGTGGACCGGCCGGCCGCTGCGCCTGCTTTCCGATGCGATTGCCGAGAAGGCCGCGCGGGAACAGGAAGACTATCCCGGCCAGGCCGAGCGGCATCTGTCGGAATTGAAGGCGATCCTCGACGAGCAGGAGCCTGCATACCGGAACTGACCGGATTCAGCTGCCGGTGATTGCCAGCGACACTCTTTGCGCGATATCGCGCAGCGCCGCCTCGTCGGCCTCGCTGCGCGTCTTTCGCGATGCGGCCAGGCAGGCCTGCGAGGCCAGCACGACACCATCGCCAAGAACCTTCAGATGATTGGCGCGCAGGGTCGAGCCGCTCGACGTAATGTCGACGATGACATCGGCGGAGCCGGCGGCCGGCGCGCCTTCCGTCGCGCCCAGGCTTTCGACGATGCGATACACCTGGATGCCGTGCTTTTGCGAGAAGAACTGCTGTGTCAGCCGCCAGTATTTGGTGGCGATCCTGAGCCGGCGGCCGTGGCGCTGGCGGAAATCCGCGGCGACATCATCGAGATCGGCCATCGTTTCGACGTCCAGCCAAATCTCGGGCACCGCAACCACCACATCGGCATGGCCGAAGCCGAGCCGGGCCGCGATCTCGATCCGGCTTTCCCAATCGGCCAGGTTCTCGCGCAGCAAATCCTCGCCGGTAATGCCGAGATCGACCGCGCCCTGCCCTATCTCGCCGGCAATTTCCGACGCCGACAGGAATGCCACCTCGATGTCGGCGCGGCCCTCGACGCGGGCGCGATAGGTGCGCGAATCGTCCGGCAGGCTGACGCAAAGGCCGGCCTTGGCCAGCACTTCCAGCGCCTGTTCCTTCAGCCGGCCTTTCGAAGGCAATGCAAGCGTGATGCTCATGGGGCAACTCCCCGCAGCGCTTCGACACGGTCGAGCCAGACGGAAAATCCGACGCCGGGAATGGGCGTTTTGGCGCCCAGCAGCGTCAACAACCGGTCGTAGCGGCCACCGCCGGCCAGTACGACAGCGTCGCCCAGCGATGCGGTGATTTCGAACACCAGGCCGGTATAATAATCGAGCGGGCGGCCGAAGGCGGCATCGTAGCGGATGCTTTCCACCGACAGGCCATGGCCGCCAAGCGCCTCGGCGCGCGCCGCGAAATTCTGCAAGGCGTTACCCAGCGCCAGTCCGGCATCGGCGGCGAATTGTTCGAGGGCGCGCGGCGCATCGGCCAGCGGCACGTCGATGGCCAGAAAGGTCTTCAGCGCCGAGAACGCGTCTTTCGACAGCCGCACGCTGCGCAATTCGGCCTTTTCGATCAGCCGGCGGGCGATTTCGGCCGGCGCGCGGCCGGAAGACGCCGACAGGCCGGCCTGTTCCATGCCGCCGGCAATATGTTCGGCAAGTTTCGCCGCATCGCCATCGGCCACCAGCGCCGCAACGACGCTTGAAAGCTGGCCGTTGCGCGGCGGGTTGGCGAGGTCGGCCAATGCCGTTTCCAGCATCGCCTGCGAACCGAAGGCACGCGCCAGGCGCATGCGCCAGCCGCGCGGCAGGCCGAGCGCCGCCAGCACCGCCTCGAACACCGACTGGTCGCCCAGCGTGACGGCAAGCCGCCGGCCAGGCAGCGCCAAGGCCAGCAAGGCGTGGGCGTCGGCGAGCAACCGGGCGTCGGCGCGCGCCATGTCGCCGTCGCCCAAATCCTCGATGCCCGCCTGAAAGAACTCGTTGCCGCCGTCGCGGTGCTGGCGGAATACCTCGCCCAGATAGGAATAGCGGCGCGGCGTGCCGGCCTGGCTGGCGATATGATCGAGGCAGACGGGAATGGTGAATTCGGGCCGCAGGCACAGGCTTTGCCCGGTTTCGCTTTCGGTCAGGAAGATGCGGCGGCGCAAATCCTCGCCCGCCATGTCGAGGAACGGGTCGGCCGGCTGAAGCACCGCCACCTCGACCGCGTGCGTGCTACGCTCGACGAAGAACCCGGCAATGGCTTCGGCAATCGCCGGTCGGGAGGTCACTTTGACGCTTTCGCCCGATCCTGCGCCTGCGCGGCAAGGATTTTTTGCACTTCCGCCACAAGGTCGGCTTCCGGCACCGTCACCTGGCCGGGGCGGGCTTCCTTGTATTCGGCGTGGCCGGCAATGGCCGAAGCCTGGCGCGCGCCCTCGATCAAATCCTTGATCTGCACGACGCCCTGCGCGCGCTCGTCGCCGCCCTGGATGACGACGACCGGGCTGCCGCGCCGGTCGGCATATTTGATTTGCGCCTTCATGCCGGCCCCGCCGAGATACATTTCGGCGCGGATTTTGGCCGCGCGAAGCTCCGCCACCATCTTCTGGTAGCGGCCGAGGCTTTCGGTGTCCTTGTCCATGACCAGCACCACAACGGGCGCGACCACATCGGCAGCGTCGAGCTTGCCGAGGTTCTTCAGCGCCGTCATCAGCCGCGAGACACCGATGGAAAAGCCCGTCGCCGGCACCGGTTCGCCGCGAAAGCGCGAAACCAGCCCGTCATAACGCCCGCCGCCGCCGACCGAGCCGAAGCGCACGATTTTTCCCTCGTCATTGGGGATTTCCGCCAGCAGCTCGGCTTCGTAGACGGGGCCGGTGTAATATTCGAGGCCGCGTACGACGGAGGGGTCGATGCGGATGCGGTCCCGAAGATAGCCAGATGAACGACAAAGCGCCGAAATCTGCTCTAGTTCGCTGACGCCCTCTTGGCCCGTAGCTGTGTCGGCCACAGTTGACCGCAGGTCCCGGAAAAACGCTTCCGTATATTCGTCGTCCGTTTGCCCCTCGTTCGGAAGCAAAAACATAAACGACCCACCTAGCCGCTCCATCTGCTTGTCATCCAGCCCGGCGCCCTTGGTAAAATCGCCGCTCTCGTCCATGCGGCCCTTGCCGAGCAGATCGCGCACGCCTTCCGCGCCGACCTTATCTAGCTTGTCGACGGCGCGCAGCACGGTCAGGCGGCGGCCGGCATTGTCGTCGCCGCCAAGGCCGATGGCCTCCAGCACGCCGTCCAGCACCTTGCGGTTGTTGACGCGGATGACGTAGTCGCCGCGCGCGATGCCCAGCGCTTCCATCACGTCAGCCATCATCATCGCCATCTCGGCGTCCGCCGCGACGCCCGGCGTGCCGACCGTGTCGGCATCGAACTGCATGAACTGGCGGAAGCGGCCCGGACCGGGCTTCTCGTTGCGGAACACCCAGCCGGCGCGATAGGAACGGAAGGG
>DASYCS010000464.1:0-1847 GCA_036500025.1 Mesorhizobium sp.
TCAGGCTTTGGCCAGAGCCTGTTCCAGATCGGCGATGATGTCGGCGAAATCCTCGATGCCGATCGACACGCGCACCACTTCCGGGCCGGCACCGGCGGCAACGCGCTGCTCTTCCGAAAGCTGGCGGTGCGTGGTCGAAGCCGGGTGGATGACCAGCGACTTGGTGTCGCCGATGTTGGCGAGATGCGAGAATAGTTCCAGCGATTCAACCAGCTTGATGCCGGATTCGTAGCCGCCCTTGACGCCGAAGGTGAACACCGCGCCCGCCCCTTTCGGCGAATATTTCTGCTGGAGCGCGTTGTTCTTGTCGCCCTTGAGGCCGGGGTAAGAAACCCATGCCACCTTCGGTTGCTTCGAAAGCCATTCGGCGACGGCCAGCGCATTATCGCAGTGCCGCTGCATGCGAAGCGACAGCGTTTCAAGACCGGTCAGGATCAGGAAAGCGTTGAACGGCGAAATCGCCGGGCCAAGATCGCGCAGGCCAAGCACGCGCGTAGCGATGGCGAAGGCGAAATTGCCGAATGTTTCATGCAGCACCATGCCGCCATATTCGGGGCGCGGCGACGACAGCATCGGATATTTGCCGGATTTCGACCAGTCGAAGGTGCCGCCATCGATGATGATGCCGCCGACGGAATTGCCATGGCCGCCGATGAATTTCGTCATCGAATGCACGACGATATCGGCGCCATGCTCGATGGGGCGCAGCAGATAGGGCGAAGCCAGCGTGTTGTCGACGACCAGCGGCAGTCCGTGCCTGCGCGCGATGGCCGCGATCTTTTCGATATCGACGAATTCGCCGCCGGGATTGGCCAGGCTTTCGACATGGATAGCCTTGGTCCTGCCGTCGATCTGGCTTTCGAAACTGGCCGGGTCGTTGACGTCGGCCCAGCGGACTTCCCAGCCGAAATTCTTGAAGGCGTGGCCGAACTGGTTGATGGTGCCGCCATAGAGCTTGCTGGCGGCGACGAAATTGTCGCCGGTTTCCAGCAGCGTGTGGAAGACGAGCAGATGCGCCGCCTGGCCGGACGCCGTGGCGAGCGCGGCCGTGCCGCCTTCAAGGGCTGCGACACGCTCTTCCAGCACCGCCTGAGTCGGGTTCATGATGCGGGTGTAGATGTTGCCGAACGCCTTCAGGCCAAACAGCGAGGCGGCATGGTCGGCGTCCTCGAACACGAAGGAGGTGGTCTGGTAGATCGGCACGGCGCGCGCGCCGGTCGCCGGGTCGGGCTTTGCGCCGGCATGGACGGCAAGCGTATCGAAACCGGGCGTGCGCTGTGACATGAAAAAACTCCTCCAGGAACCGTGCGGAAAGCCGGCCGCAACTTTGGCGGAGGGTGGCGGCAATTGCAAAGGGGAAAATGCCTAACCTCGCCGCGCAATGGAATAAGCGCGGCGTCAAACGGTCATCGGGTGGAATAAAATTCGCGGCCTAAGGCTGGCGAATGCCGAAACTCTGGAAGCCGCCTCGCATGACCGGCTTTTTGGACGATAGAACACCGGAATTGACGCCATTCCAGCCGATCTCGCCGGACAACCGGCCATATTCGATCTTGGGGCAGCGGTTCATCACCACCTTGATGCCGGCGGCCTCGGCCTTGGCGGCAGCCTCGTCGTTGCGAACCGTCAACTGCATCCAGATGATCTTCGGCAGCGGGTCGAGCGCAAGCGCCTCATCGACGATGGGCGGCACAGAAGCCGAGGCACGGAAAATATCGATCATGTCGATGGGTTCGGGAATGTCGGCGAGTTTGGCATAGGTCATGCGGCCAAGAATTTCCTTGCCGGCATGGCCGGGATTGACCGGAAAGACCGAAAAACCCTTGGCGAGCAGATATTTCAGCACG
>DASYCS010000465.1:0-2757 GCA_036500025.1 Mesorhizobium sp.
CGCGTGGTCCAATAGCGACCCAGGCTGGCGATTACCCAGACGCGCGCGGCCTGCAACACGACAAAGACCACGATCCAAGGCCAATAGATCACCAGCGGTGCCGGCAGCAGCCACAGCACCGCCATCAGCCACGCCATGTGCAACAGCACGATGAAACGATAATGCTCGGCACCGATCTCGACCCCGCCCCGCGCCTTCAATCTCTGGGTGTTGCGGTTGGCGAGGACAAGCTCGCCGAACCGCTGCAGCACCACCAGCGCGATGATGAGATAGGCGATCCAGATCACGTGCTCTCCAACCCCTGGCCGTCCAGCATCAGGAAGGCGGCGGAAAAACCGGGCCCGAGCGCGGTCAGCAGCGTGCGCTGGCTTTTGCGCCGCACGTCCATCCGCTCGGCCACGAACAGCACCGTCACCGCCGACATGTTGCCATAGTCGCGCAGGATCGAGCGGCTGTCTTTCAAGTCTCCGCGCGGCAATTCCAGCGCGTCTTCCAGCGCATCCAGCACCTTGGCGCCGCCGGGATGGCAGGCAAAGCCATCAATCTCGGAAAATGCGATGCCGTTGCGGGCAAGAAATTCATTCAACAGCGGACGGAAATCACTCGCGACCAGACCGGGAATACTGGTGGCGAAGCGCGCCTTCAGCCCGTCCTCGGCCATGTCCCAGCCCATCACGTCCAGCGAATTGGGCCAGGTATGCTCACCCGCCGCGCCCAATAGCGGACCTTCGCCATCGGTAGAAAGGATCGCCCCGGCCGCGCCGTCGCCGAACAAGGCGGTGGCGACGATGTTGCTTTTGGAGATGTCGTTCTTGCGAAAGGTAAGCGCGCAAAGCTCGACCACCAGGAACAACACCCTGCTGCCGGGCCGGGCGCTGGCGAGATCGGCGGCGCGCGACAGACCGATCAACCCGCCGGCACAACCCAGCCCGAAAATCGGCAGACGCTGGATGTCGCGCCGCAGCCCCATCCGCTCCATCAGCAGCGCATCCAGGCTGGGCGTGGCGACGCCGGTGGTGGAAACCACCACGATACTGTCTATGTCGTTGGTCCTGAGACCGGCTTCGTCCAGCAGTCCTCGCGCCACCGTCTCTAGCAGATTTACAGCGTTTTCGACATAGAGCTGGGTGCGGTCCATCCAGCCATGGTCGCCGAGATACCATTTGATCGGCACGCAGGAATAACGCCGCTCGATGCCGGTATTCTGGAACACCGGAATAAGCCGCGCGATGTCGCGCACTTGCGCGAAAAGGCTTCGGGCGTAGGTGGCGGCTTCGGTTTGGGCGATGACATAAGGGGGAACGGCCGATTTCAAGGCCAACAGGCGGGGACGCATCGATCCTCGTTTACGCAGTAACTGCGTTTTTCTTATTGCCGAGCCCCGCTCCTTCATAGGAGCGCGGCAGATGAAAGACCAGCTTGGGTTCGGCGCGCTTACGCACGAAGTGTGCAAAAAGCGGCGGAAATGCGGCGTTTTGAACACTTTTGCTGAGTTGAAAAGCAGTGCGTGCGCATGTAAATCTGACCTCAGCAGGGGCCGACTGAAAAAGGAAACGTCGATGTCGTATGGGAAAATTGCCGCCGCGTCGTTGCTCGCGGTGGGCATGCTGTCGAGTCAGGCCTTCGCGGCCGGGGACGCGGTCAAAGGCAAAGCCGTGTTCGCGCGCTGCGCCGTTTGCCACAACGTGGAAAAGGATGGCGGCAATGGCGTTGGCCCCAACCTGTTCGGTATTTCGGGCCGCAAGTCGGCGTCCGTCGATGGCTTTTCGTATTCGGGCCCGATGAAAGCCGCGAACATCGTCTGGAACGATGACAATCTGTCGAAGTGGATTGCCGGTCCCGCCAAGATGATCCCGGGCACCAAGATGGCGTTTGGCGGCATCTCCCAGAAATCCCAAATCGCCGACTTGGTGGCCTATCTGGACACATTGAAATAGGCCAGTCTGTGGCGCGATGACGCAGCACGGCGTTGCTGCGACGCAGCAGAACTGAAGAAGTTCCTGAACCCGGCACGTGGCGAACGTGCCGGGTTCATTGACATATGGCGACTCCGGTGCCTAGTTTTTGCGCCGCACAAGAGCGCCACAACAGCGAAAAAGGGCGCGCTCCGGCAAGAGGTTCAAAACCGACCCAATGGGGATCCGATAACGCCATGAAAGTGCTGGTGCCCGTGAAGCGGGTGATCGACTACAACGTCAAGGTCCGCGTCAAATCGGACCAGACCGGCGTCGATCTCGCCAATGTCAAAATGTCCATGAACCCTTTCGACGAAATCGCCGTCGAGGAAGCCGTCCGCCTGAAGGAAAAGGGCAAGGCGAGCGAAATCATTGTCGTTTCCATCGGACCGCAGCAAGCCAGCGAAACCATCCGCACCGCGCTGGCCATGGGCGCCGATCGCGGCATCCTGGTGAAGAGCGACAGCGAGGTCGAACCTCTGGCCGTCGCCAAGATCCTCAAGGCCATCGTCGAAGCCGAAAAGCCCGAGCTGGTGATCACCGGCAAGCAGGCGATCGACGACGACAGCAACCAGACCGGACAGATGCTTGCCGCCTTGCTTGGCTGGTCGCAGGGCACGTTCGCGTCGAAGCTCGCCATCGAGGGCGACAGCGTGACGGTGACGCGCGAAGTGGACGGCGGCTTGCAGACGGTGAAGCTGAAAGCCCCGGCGATCGTGACGACCGATTTGCGGCTGAACGAACCGCGTTACGCTTCGTTGCCGAACATCATGAAGGCGAAGAAGAAGCCGATCGAGGAAAA
>DASYCS010000466.1:0-21195 GCA_036500025.1 Mesorhizobium sp.
CCAGCGCATGGCGCGCGAGGACCCCGCTGTCGCCGGCTGTGACGGCGCATTGTCCAGCCGCAGGATACGCCGTGCGATTTCAGCGCGAGCCTGATCGGCCTGCGAGGCGTGGATCATGCCGCGGGCAACATCACGGTCGAGTTCCGACAATTGATCGCGATAAACTTCGAGGTCGTGACTGGAGCCTTCGCCCATGCCCTTTGGTCGCGCGGCCAGCGGCAGCAGCACCGCCAGGCTCGCGCCCAATGTCAAAACAGCGGCTATGACCCAGAACAGCATGTGGTTTCCAATAGCGGCAGAGCGGTCCTGTGCCAACATCGCCATCCTGCGACGCTTTGGCGAAGTGCTGGCCAACATATGCCGGCGGCGGTCACGATGTCGTTATTTCAGGCCTTTAGGGCCTGCAACCTAAGTCAGCGGCGTCCAGCTGCCGTCGGCATTGCGACAGGCCGTGCCGCGCGCGCTGGCGCTCTGGCCTCCGGTAAAGACCGTGTGGGTATATTGCCGGCAGTCCTGCGAGCCTACGCGGTAAGGCTGCGCGGCCACGACCTCGCCATAGCGGCTGGAACTACCGCTTTTCCAGGCGACCGTCTGGCCGCTGGCGGTATATTCGAGCGCCTTATATTCGGCTTCCAGCCCGCTGCGCTTTTCCTGGTCGGTCAATCCCGCACCGATCTTGCCGCCGACCAGCCCGCCATCCATCGCCGAGATAATCGCCTTGGCGACCGTCGCGCCACCGCTTTGCTGGCTGGACGGCGCGGGGGACAGCACGCCGCCTCCGCCTTTGCCGAGGCCCGTCGAGGCGCAACCGGAAACAATCAAAAGTCCGGAAACGAATGCTGCGCGTATCTTCATCTACTGATCCAGGCCCGGATTGCACCGCCATCGGAAACCGGCGCTGCGATAATATCTCAATTGGGCCGGATTTCGGCCAGTTCATTCAAACGTTCAAATTCACGAAAGGCTCCGCAATCGAACGACCGCTTTAAGGCCGCCGAGGCTGGAGCGCTCCAATGCCAGCGTGCCTCCATACTCGGTGACGAGTTCGGCGACAATGGCAAGGCCAAGGCCGCTACCGGGCTTCGTCTCGTCCAGGCGCGCCCCGCGCTTCAACGCCTCGCGCGCCTTTTCCTCGGGAATGCCGGGGCCATCGTCCTCGATTGCGATTTCGAAGCGGTCGGCAGCACTTTCGTCCGGCAGCCGGGCCACGGAAACCAGCACCGCGCCCTTTGCCCATTTCATCGCGTTTTCCAGCAGATTGCCGATCAACTCCTCCAAATCCTCACGCTCGCCGGCGAATACGATATCCTCGTCGGCCATCGACAGCGACAGGCCGGCTTGCGGGTTGAGCTTTTGCACGACACGCACCATGCGCCCCATCAGCGGCGCGACCGGCGTGCGGTAGACCACGCTGTCGCGCTGGGCCGCGACCCGCGCGCGCTGCAAATAATGGTCCACCTGCTTTTGCATGGAAGCCGCCTGCTCGGCGATAAGCTGGCCCTTGGCGCCGCCCAGCGCCCGGCTTTCGTTGATCAGCACCGCAAGCGGCGTCTTGAGCGAATGGGCGAGATTGCCGACCTGCGTGCGCGAGCGCTCGACGATCCGCCGATTGTTTTCGATCAGCGCATTGGTCTCGTTGGCGAGCGGCTCGATCTCGACCGGAAATCTGCCCGTGAGCCTTTGGGCGGTTCCTTCACGCACCATGGCCAATGCGTTGCCTACCCTGCGCAATGGCTGAAGCCCAAGCAGGATGGCGACGGCATTGATGGAAATCATGCCGAAACCGAACAGCGACAGGTAGGTGGCCAGCCGGCGCTGGAACGCCGCGATTTCCTGCTCCAGCTCGCTCTGGTTGCCCATGACGCGAAAACGCGCGGCGTGATTCTTGTTATCGAGCGCGAATTCGCTTTCGAAAACCTGCAATTCCTCGCCGTCGATGCCGTCGGTCGTATAGGTGCGCTGGAAGGCCGTGTTGAAGGGAACCTCGGCTGCGCTGGGCGATGGAATATCCTCGGTCATCGACGAGGAATGACGCTCGCCGGTAACGCCTTCGGAAGCCGGTTGAACCTGCCAATACCAGCCGGATTCGGGTTCTGAGAAACGGAGGTCGCCAAGATCGGGCGAGCCGGTCAGCACGGCCTTGTCGGAAATGCCGACCGAACCGATGAGATTGAACAAATGCGCCGATAAAAGGCTGTCGAACCCCCGTTCGCTGGCCTGCCGGTAAAGCGTCGTAATCAGCGTGAAGATGACGATCAGCGCAAGGATCGCCCATACGGTCGAAAAGGCCATAACGCGAAAGCCCAGCGAACGCGGCCACGACCGTATCGCTCGCGGCAACGCAAAAAATCGCCTGGTGGGAAGCGGTTCCGCTTTACGCCTCCGGCTCACGCATGCGGTAGCCCATACCGCGCACGGTTTCGATCATGTCGATGCCCATCTTCTTGCGCAGACGGCCGACGAATACCTCGATGGTGTTGGAATCGCGGTCGAAATCCTGGTCGTAGAGATGCTCGACCAGTTCGGTGCGCGACACGACCTTGCCCATATGGTGCATAAGATAGGCGAGCAGGCGAAATTCGTGCGAGGTCAGCTTCAGCGGTACGCCTGCGACATCGGCCTTCGACGCCTTGGTATCGAGGCGAAGCGGCCCGCAGGTCAGCTCCGACGAGGCATGGCCGGCGGCGCGGCGGATAAGCGCGCGAATCCGCGCCAGCACTTCCTCTATATGGAAAGGCTTGGCCACATAATCATCGGCGCCGGCATCGATGCCCGAAACCTTGTCGCTCCAGCGGTCGCGGGCGGTGAGGATCAGAACCGGCATCTTTCGACCGTTGCGCCGCCAACGCTCGACGACGCTGATGCCATCCATCTGCGGAAGGCCAATGTCGAGGACAACGGCATCGTAAGGCTCGGTGTCGCCAAGGAAGTGCCCCTCCTCGCCATCAAAGGCGCGATCGACGACATAGCCGGCATCGACCAGGGCGTCGGAGACCTGCCTGTTTAGATCCTTGTCATCCTCGACAACGAGTACGCGCATGAAATCCTTGAGTTCCGGGCGTTGATTTTGGCAATTCCAGATCAGCTATAGGCCGATTCCGGCGTCTTTGGAAACGCCGGCGCCCCTCCTCAATTCTGGGGAACGACGATCTCGGACCGGCGCGGCCGCTGGCCCTCCTTGCCGGGCACGAGCACGACGATCACGCAGACCGGTTGCCCGCCCTGCGTGGATTGCGAGGCCTTGGCGAGCGTCCCGCCATTCTGCTCGGCGACCTGCTGGCCGATGGCATAACAATCCGACGCGACCTTGACTACGGCGCGGGAATCGCCTTGCGCGACGGACAGCCCGGCCAGCGGCATCGCCGTCGCGTGCGACAACAGAAGCCCGGCTGAGCAAATCGTCAGGACCGCCCGTCTGAAAAGGGTGAAAAACGCATTCATGTCCAGCCTTCTAACGCAGCGGTGCTGAACGTGATATGAACGGTAACCATTCGTGATCCATGCGTTGCCCTCCCCCGCCATGTTGGCGTCCGTCGAGCCGAGGCTCGCAGACGCCGACATTATCTAGCCGATCCGGTCTTTCGCGGACAATCGTCCAAAAATGGCGATCAAGCCGGAAGCCGCGCTGATGATTTGCAGCAGCGTATCGGTAAGCGCGCCATTATCCAAGCCATCCAAAGGAAGGCCGGTAAGGCCCGCCGTGCCCGTCAGGACGCTGACGATGGATGCCCAGATCGTGCGCGAAAGATACCAGGGTTTGCTGGTTGTCATGTCTTCATTCCTCTTCTTTGAAGTGTCGATCTTTATCAGGAGACAGCGAGCCGGCGCGTCGCCGGCAGTCCCCAGCCGGTGCGGATGCTGAGTTGGCGCACGGTCACGTCGATTTCCGCGGGCGGTGAAGCGAAGTCCGTCGCGATATCGGCTGCGGGATAGGTCCATTCGGATTCGGAAACGATCCGCGTCCTTACGGTCGCGCCGCCCGGCGCGGCGATATCGACCTGATATTCCTCGCGTTCCTCACCCAACGGGATTTCGGTGCTTTCCCATTTATCCGCGTCGATACGGCCCCGGCGTATCCAGGAGAGCTTTATGTCGTCGCCGACCCGGCCAGCCTTCAGATGCACAGGCGACAGCGGCAGCAGCGATCGGATGCCCCCCGTCTCGTTTCGCGTCAAAAAATCGGCACTGGAGAGGCTGGAGCCGGACGGACCGACCCGCCAGTTCAATGCAAGCCCCACCTCGCCATCCAGCAATCCCGCCGGACGCACCGCATCGTCCAGCATGACGAAGTCGGAGCCGACAGCCGCTCCCTCAGCCATTGCGTCGTCCGTTCCCAACTGTCCGCGCAACAGCCCACGCAACTGCCATATCTGCGACGATACTTCCTCGGCATCCGAGAACTGGATGATTTCCCATGCACCTGAAGCGGAGCGTATCGCGGCGGCATTGGCGCCGTTGAGCAGTTGCAGCATGCTGATGCTTGTTGCCTGCGCGTCGAACAACTCCACCAATATCTCGCCTTGCCGGTCGATCCGCCCGGTAAAACCCGGTTCCAGCGCCGACGCCAGCCGGCCCAGGCTTGCGGCCTTGCCGAGGCTTGAGCGAAAGGCAAAACCCGTATCTTCAGGCGATGCAAACAGCGACTGGCTGCGCCAAGGCTTCTGCCAGGAGGCGGCGCGGAACTGGGTCACCGGATCGTCCGCGCCGATGCCTGCCGGCAAGTCCAGAAAAAGCGCGTGCGGCTGTCCGGTCAGGATGGGCGCCGGCGCGTTGCCGGACAGCATGGATGGGCGTGAAGGTGCGGGCGTGCCGCGCGCGACCTGGCGGGCGGAAACTTTGCGCACCAACCCATCCTCGACTTGCACCACCAGGAAATCGGACGAACTGCCGGAAGCCGGCAGCCGCACGATAGAGCCCGGCTCGACGTCGACGCGAGGCTGGGCAACGGAGAAGGTGATGGTTTCACGCTCGTACCATACGCGATCCAACCAATCGTCTAGCAGCGCCTTGCCTTGGCCCACTTCCAGCACGCCGGGAAAAGAGAGGTTTTGTTGGCGACTGCCCGCCGCGCCAAGCCGCGTGCCGCGCACCGATGCCGACTGGTATTCGGTCAAGGCGGTAAGGAACGTCAAAGTAGCTTCGGCAGGCAGTTGATGGTCCGGCAAGCGCACGGTCTCGATCAGCGGGCCATCCTCGTCCGCAACCAGTTCGGTCAGATAGAAGGTCGGGTCCGGCGTTGCCCCCGCCTGCCTGAAAACCAGCGCATCGGCTTCCTCGCGCACAATGATGTCGAACAGATCGGTCAATGGCTCGATGGCGGATCGAGCCGAGGTCGGGTCCGTGACCAGATAGCCCTCGACTGTTCCCTCGACGTCTGTGGTGTCGGCTGGCGGCTGGCCATGATCCGCCAGGATGGCGTTGATCAGCGCAGCCAGGCTCGGATAAGCAAGCCTGCCGTTCAGCCAGTGGCCGCGATCAAAATTGGCGCTGTCCGACCACAGGTCGCCGCGCAACGGAAAGGCCGGATAAGGCCTGGCGTCCCACGACCATGGATAGATCCGCGTCGCATCGACCATTCGCCCGTCATAGACGGAAGATCGCGGGTTGCGGGCTTCCTCGAAATCAGGCTGGGCTTGATCCCAATAGTCCATGTGGGCTTGCAGAAATGCCTGCTGGGCGGCATCGGAACGGCCCCCATTCGAGAAGTAGGGCGAGGCGTTCTCCACCGATTTCGGATCTGGAAAGACATTGGGCTGGTTCGGCCCCTTGTCGGTTGCCGGGCATCCGACTTCCGTGAACCAGATCGGCTTGCCTTGCGCGACCCAGGCCGTCGGCGTGGCCACTTCCACAGCGCCTATCCGATCATGGTGCGGGTTGGACCACCAATTGGCGATATCCTTGTAACGGTAAACCCACGGCTTGCCGTAGGCGCCATCGGTGATCGGCGACCGAACCCGCCCTTGCCTCGCTTCGCTGGAGGCATAGTACCAGTCGAACCCTTCGCCGCCCGCAATCGAGGCGGTCAGGCCGTGCGGATCGTAAGGGCCGGCAAAGCCGTCCGGATTGCCGCCGGCATGGTCGTTGTCGCGCCAGTCGGACAGCGGCATGTAATTGTCGATGCCGACCGCATCGATGGCCGCATGTGCCCACAAGGCGTCGAGATGGAAATAGGCGTCGCCGCTGCCGTCCTCGGGATGATGGCCGAAATACTCGCTCCAGTCAGCTCCATAGGTAAGGCGTGTCTGCGCACCGACGATGGACCTGACATCCGCCGCCAGGCCACAAAGCTGTTCGACGAACGGAAACGCCCCGTGCTCGTCGCGCAGCGTGGTCAGACCGCGCAATTCGCTGCCGATCAGGAACGCGTTGACGCCGCCCGCTTTCACGGCAAGATGCGCGTAATGCAGGATCATGCGGCGGTAGCTCCACTCACCGGGGGCACCGATAAAGGCCACGGTGTCGTTTGCCTGCTCGAACTGCGATGGCTGCGCGGTACCGCAAAACGCTGAGACCTGCGCCCGCGCCGCCGCCGTCTTGTCGGCGGAGCCTGGTTGCATGGGCGCGGGATCGGCGGTTATGCGGCCGCGCCAGGGATAGCTGGGCTGAACCGAACCGCCATAAGGGCTTGGAAAGGCATTGCCTTCGGCAACGTCCATAAGGATGAACGGATAGAGCGTCACCGAAAGGCCCCGCGCCTTCAATTCGGCGATCGCGCTCAGCACGCTGGCATCGGAGGGCGTGCCGCCAAACGCGCCGCCGCCATCGTGAACGGATACGACCTTGGCCTCTTCCCGCGCCGTCGCGGAAACCCGCCATTCGCTGGACAGGCCCTGTTCGTCGGCGGTGGTAACCGCTGGTTCTATACGGCAATGGCCCGCCCGCAGATCGTCGCCAAACCACGAGACGACCAGCGCGACATGCTGGAGGCTGGGGCACAGCATCTGCAATTCATCGAGTGACGCCGCGATATCGGTGCCGGCAAACAGGACATGCCGGTTGACGGCTTCCTGGTCGCCTGGGCGGCGCTCGCGGCTGACGAGTTCCGCCGAAAGGCCATATTCGATTGCGCCTGGAATGAGCGAGATCGCCTTGATCTTCCCGTTCAGCCGGCCGACGGGCCGGATGACCTCGAATTGCAATTGTGGGACGCGGTTGCCGAACTCGCCAATATCGAAGCGTTCGAGCACGACATAGGCGACCCCGCGATATGCCGGCGTATTGCCGCTGCCCTGCTTGGCCTCGATCAACGGATCGGCCGGCTGGTCGGCGCTGCCGCGATAAACCCGCATCTCGATCTTCTCGCGATCGATCTCTCGCCCATCGGCCCACACGCGCCGGATGCCGGCAATCTCGCCCTCGCAAAGCAGGAAGGCGACATTGGCGAAATAGGAATATTCCGTAACCTTGGGACCAAGCTTGCCTTGACGACTGGTCGCGCTGCTTTCCTCGAAGCGCGTCGCCCAGACCAGGATGCCGCCGATGCGCGCGGTTCCATAAAGACGCGCGATCGAGACGCCCTCTTCGGCAGTGAAGGGCCTGGCGCTGGTCAGGCGCGGCCCCTCGATGTGCTGGGTGCTGTTGATCAGGGCGCGATCGACGACATAGCCGGCGACAGCGCCGGCAGCCGACCCTATCGCGCCGCCCACGGAACCGAGAAAACCGCCGAGGTAAGCACCGGCAGCCTGTAGCAGAATTGTCGCCATGACCGCTCCGGCTCTAGGTTGAAATGTCTTTGAATTCGGGAAAAGAAAAGGCGGCCGCGACGCGCCGGCGCCACTGCGGCACCAGGGCGGAAACCATTACCGCGCCCGCCCCCTGATAGGCATGAACAAAGCGGTGGCCCTCCACCAGTATACCGGCATGCTTGGCCGGCAGATTGGGCCGCCAGCGAAATACAAACACATGGCCAGCCTTGGCGTTCGACGGAGCAAGCTCGTGGAAATTACGCCGCATCCCGGCCAGCAAATCCTCGCCGCCGCCGGCTTCGGCCCAATCCGGCGCATAGGGGCCGGGCGCTTCAAGATCGAACCCGTAAAGCGCGCGCCAGATCCCGCGCACCAGCCCCAGGCAATCGCAGCCTACGCCCTTGCGGCATGCCTGGTGCAGATAGGGCGTTTCCACCCATGTCATCGCCTCGCGGACAATTTCAGCGGCAATTGGCGTATCGCGTTTAATTTGCGGCTCTATCACGGGACGACCGGCCCGCCATCGAAATTCCCGCCATCCACGACATAGGAATAGGCCGCGTCGTTGCCCGGCAGATGCGGGAAGCCGCGAAAGTTCAGCGCATTGTCGAACTTCGCCTTGCAGGTGGCGAAGTTCTTGTCGCAGCCGGCCGCCAGGGTAAAACCGTCGCCGGTGGCAATTGCCGGACCCACGCTTTGCTGAAGGACCAGAAACGCATCGCCGTTGGTCAATCGATGGTCGACGATCCTTTCGGTCCGCCCTGCCCGCCCGCCGGTAGTCCAGCGCAGCGTGCCGAGAGAAAACCAGCCGCCGTCGAACCCGCCCAGTCCGGATACGGCGATCTTGTCCGGCGCCTCCAGAACTTGGACCGCGCCTTGCGCTTGAAAGCCCGGCTGGTCGAGCAGGAAGCCGCAACGCGCGTCGCCCAATTCCGCGTCGCAGGAACGGCTGACGATGCGGCCATTGGGCTGGTCGAGCCGGCTGACCAGGCTCTCCAGTTCGGCGACGAAACGCCCGTCGCTGCGCGTCATCTTGCCGATAGTCGCCGTGCGCGTGAGCACGAAGTCCTGCGGCTTTCGCCAATTGACCAGGAAGGTTTCCACCTTCGCCCCGTCATAGAGGCCTGCCGCAATATCCTCGTCGCGGATACGCTGCGAAGACAGCGCGCCCTCCACATCGACCGTATCCACGGCGAGACCCAGCGTGTCTCGCGCTTCGCTGGCGCTGAAGCCCGAACCGGGTTCGAACACCGCACCATCGAATGCAAGGGCGAAATCGTGGTCGGTATAGCCGGTTACATCGCCATCGGTTCTGGTCAGACGCCAGCAATTGCAGACCGTGGTGACCTCGCGCGACAGATGATCGACAAGTTGCTGCGGATAGGCGCTCACAATTGCACCTCGATCAGCGGGATCGACGGTATCTGTCCGGCCTTGAAAGCCTTCAGGCTGATTTCCAGCCGGTCGGCATTGAAGCGGACGGGCACGTCGAATTCGTAACCGCAGGTCACGCCCTGGCCATTGCCGGGAATCTTGCCCGCGGCAAAGACGACTTCGCCCGTCGCATCGTCAAAGCTGAACGCGCCAGCTTCGGTAAGTTCGACATCGTCGACGGCAACGCGCAGGCTCGAAATCACCGGCTTTGCGATCAGCCGCTGGTAGGCGTCGTCGCCCGTTCCGTAGGTCTTTAGCAACGCAAAGCGGGCCGTCACGCCATCACCGGCGCCGAGCGGCTGGTCGTGGGCGGCAGGCGTCTGCGACGGCCGGCACGACTTCCTGTCGAACGGATCGCGAAAGCGGAAAGCGTGCAGGGAGCCACGCCGCGCCTCGAAGAACGCCACCACCTCATGCAAGTCATCGAGCGACTTGATGCCCGTGCCGGCATCGTAATGATGGCGCGATTGCGAAAACCGCGCGTTACGCTTTTCGCGGCCGGAGGTCAGGGCGACGATTTCGTTGCGGCGCTCGGGGCCGCCGGTCGCTCCAAAGGAGATGCCCGGCGGGAACAGCACATCGTGGAAGGTGGAAAGTTCGGACACTGCATATCCCTCAGAAGGTTCGCGTTCCGCGCGATACGGCGCGCGCCAGCATGCCGGTGATCTGCGCTTCGGATTTGCGGAATGAGGCGGCATCCTGCGCCGTCACGTTGAAAACGACATTGACCGCCCCGCCTCCGCCGGCGGAGGCGACGCCAAGGCTCCCGTCCGGTCCCCTGCGCAGCGGAAGGATCGCTTCGCTGCCGGCCTCGCCCATCAGGCCTATATTGCCGCCGAGCGGAAAATAGCTTGGCGAGGAGACGACGCCGCCCGATGCGAACGGCACGACGCTGCCCGGCACGCCGCCCTTGGCGAACGGCAAGATACCCGACAGCCCGCCGAGCAATCCGGAAAACAGCGATCCCGTCAGCGATTGCAGCGGCTTCAATCCTTGCGTCAGCGCCATGCCGGCAAGGTTCAGCCCGACGCGGCGAAGCACATCGTCCAGTTCACGGCCGCTGACGGCGGCGCTTTTCAGCGCTCCGCTAAGCTGGCTGCCGAAATTGCCGGAGAGCCTTTCGAGGCTTTCCAGCGCATTCTGGAAAGGTTCGGTGTCGGCGCGTATGGCCACAGTCACATCTTCAGCCAAATCCAGTCTCCATCGCTGTAGGGTCGGGGAACGCCCGCATCAACGCGGCAAGGTCGGCGCGGCCGGGCGGCGAAGCCCTGGCCGGTCGCACCGCGCTCATCGCGCGCTCGAATTCAATCGGGGTCATTGCCCAGAACGCCCCCGGCGAAAGCCGCAGCAGGCCGAAGCCGATGGCCATGACGTCGTCCCAGGGAAACGCCGCCTTCGCGCCTGCCACGGCGGCTAAGGGTTTGGGCCGGTCTCGTCGTTCGCCGCCCTGCCGAAGGTCGTGCCAAGCAGGTCCGCCACGATTTCGGCAAAGCCTGCCGCGCCGCCCTCGGATTGCATCTTGCCGACGGCATCGTCGGTCACTTGCTCGCCTGCGCCGCGCAGGCCCGCGCCAACGATGCGGATCATGTCGCGCGCCGACAGCCGCCCGGTGGAGAAACGCTCCACCAGCGCTGCAAGATCGTCTGCCGCATAGGCCGCCTCCAGTTCGGCCAGCGCGCCCAACGTCAGGCAAAGCCGGTGCGGTGCACCGTCCAGTTCGGCGGAAATCTCGCCGCGCCTGCGGTTAGCGCTCACGACGCCACCGCGAATTCGATCGAACCCGCCGATTCCAGCGCCATTTCGAATGTCACCTCGCCATCATGCGCGCCGGTATATTCCAGCGAAGTGATCTGAAACGGCCCCGCCACCGTGCCGAAACCGGGCACAGCCAATTGCCAGTCCGAAATCTCGCCGGCGAAGAAGCGCGCCCGGATGTCGGCGTCCGACTGCGCGTCCTTGAAGATGCCTGAACCGCTGATGGCGGCGCGCTGGACGCCCGCCCCCGCCAGCAATTCGCGCCAGCGCCCGGCGGAGTCCGAATCGGTGATATCGACCGTCTCGCTATTGAAGGCGATGCGCTTGGAGCGCAGGCCGGCAACCGTGACGAAATTGCCGATCCCATCGGAATCGAGCTTGAGTAGAAGGTCCTTGCCCTTCTGTGCGACCATTGTTGGCCTCCTGATAATGGGGGTGTTGCGGTGGGCTTAAGCGATCCGCCTCAAGCGGATTGTTCGATCACGGCGCGAAAGCGCAGCAGGCCGTGATGAACCGACTGGTCGTCGTCGTAACGGGACTCGGCATATTCGAAGCGAAGGCTGACGAGATGGTGCTGATCGAGCGCCAGGCTGCCATCGTCGAGCCGCGCCCGGACGGCCTCCATGATATCGAGCGTTTCTTTCTTGCCCTTGGCCTTCGACCAGATGTGGAGCGTAAAAAGCTGCTCGGTGCCACTGTCGGTATCGGTGCTCCAGTCGTAGACGCTGGTGCGGCCGAAAGTAATGTACGGAAAGCGCACGTCAGCCGGCGCGTGGTCGAATATCTTTGCGCCGTCAAGCAGCGCCGCCAGCGCATTGTCGCCCGCCAGCGCCTCGAACAGGGTTTTCTGGAGGTCAGCGACGGGTGAAATCATCTTCTTGCCTCCTCTCATGTCCCTGCATTTGCGGTGAAAGCTTTTCGTCTTCCGGTTCGCCGGCGGCCGAAGCGTAACCGCCTTCCAGCGCGTCGGCCAGATCGTGCGCGGTGCGGCGCAAGGCCTGGATAAGCCCATCCATGGTCAGCGTCATGGCCAACTTCATGCGCCCGCCTCGCGAACCTTGCAGACCAGATAACGGCCGCTTTCGTCCGGATCGTGAACGGTAACGATGTCGAAAACACGGTCTACCCTGGTGAAGCGCATGCCGCTCGCCACGCCGCCGCGCTGGCGCAGCGTGATGCGATGCGTCACCGTCTCAAGCGTCTGGTCGGCCCCGAACACGCTTTCGGCCGACAGCGGCTCTATCTTCGCAAACAGCGTTGCGGCTTGCGTCCAGATTTCGGTGAAGCCGCCAAGTCCGTCGGCTTCGGTCGTGCATGCTTCCAGCGCAAGCCGCGCGCGGAATTCACCGGGATCGATGAACAAAACCGGCATCACAGCCTCCTTGCGCGGAAGGGCGCGATCATGCGCTCATAGACCTGCGGGTAGGAAACCGGCTGGTCGTCCGGGCCGAACGCCGTACGGAACTCGTACCAGTGCAGGACGAGCAGCGCGATCGCCCGCTTCAGGAGATCCGGCACATCGACGCCGGCCTCCCCGTAGCCGGCGACAAAATCGATCTCGATGCCGTTGAGCGCGCGCAGGGTGCGCGGCGATGCCTCGAAATGGAGCCGGGCCGGGCGCGAAACCGTGTCGGCCAGATATGTCGCCGGGTCGATCAGGCAAGCCTCGCCCTCGGCGCCATAGGCTGTGACGGAAAGTATCTCGCGCACCGGGTAAACCGGGATCGTCGCACAACCGTTACGCGGCCATCGGTCGAGCACGAGACGCCAGTTCTGGTCGATCAACGCCAGACCGGTCGAGCGTTCGACATCCTCGCGCGCGGCACGGATGAGGCCGCCGATCAAGTCGTCGTCGGTGTCGTGATCCAGCCGCATATTCAGCTTCATCTCGGCAAGCGTCACCGGTTCGGCGGTTGGGCCGACGGTTCGGATGAGCGTCATTCAATCACCTTGGATTTGAGAAAGGAGCCGCGTGCACCTTGGATTTGAGAAAAGAACGGCTCCGGCCAAATGGCCGGAGCCGTCTGCCGGCAGGCATAAAGGCGAGCGACGGAGGGGCGAGCGGGAGGCTTACCCGCCCCGGATCATGCCGTGCCGAACTTCAGGAGCTTGATCGCGTCGAAGTCCTGGACGCCGCCGCCAACGCGCTTGGTGGTGTAGAAGAGCACATAGGGCTTGGCGGAATACGGGTCGCGCAGCACGCGCACGCCGGCCCGGTCGACAACCAGGTAGCCCCGGCTGAAATCGCCGAAAGCCAGCGGCGTCGCATCTACGCCGATGTCGGGCATATCCTCGGCTTCGACCAGCGGAAATCCCATCAGCGCGGCGCGCTGGCCGGCGACGGATGGCGGCTGCCAGAGGTAGTTGCCGTCCGCGTCCTTCAGCTTGCGGATCGCCGCCTGCGTCCTGCGGTTCATCACCCAGTTGGCATTCTGGCGGTAGCCAGCCTTCAGCGCATAGATGGTGTCGATCAGGATATCCGACGGGCTGTCGGCGGACATGGCGCCGGAAACACCGGTCAGCGTGTAGCCGATCTTGCCCCACGCCCAGCTTGCCTCAGCAACCGTCGCATAGCTCAGAAAGCCTTTCGGCTTGCTGGCGCCGTCGCCCGAAATGAATGCCGCTCCTTCCTGTTCGGCAAAGGCCGCCTCGACCTCGGAAGAAATCCATTGATCGAGATCGACCACCGTGTCCTCAAGCAGCGATGCGGTCGCAGCCGGCATGGCGTAAAGCTCCATGGTCGGGAACTGCAACTCGGCCAGCGTCGCCGTATCCGTCTGCGGCCGCGATGCCGTCTCGGCTACCCAGCCTACCGCCGGACCGCTGACCGAAAACGGCTTCTTCAGCACCGCGCTGGAAACCTGCCTGACCGACGCGATAGAGCGGATCGGCGACAGCACCGACAGCCGCTTGCCGATTTCCACCTCGGTTTCGGCCGGCACCAGATAACCGCCATCCTGGCCGGAGCCATAGGACATCGCCTTGGTATCGAGAGCGCGAAGCTGACGGTCATCGCCGCTGCGCATATAGGCGTCGAAAGCGCCCTTGTGCTCCGACGAAACGACGGCGCCATCACGGCCGAGCGTCGGCCTGATCTTCTTCAAGGCGAGATTGTCGATGGCGCGCTTCTGCTCGTCGAGCGCGTTGGAGATACGCTCGACCTTGTCCACGGTCACCGTGTCGGCGCCCATGCGGCCCTCCAGTTGGGCGAGCTTCTGATCGTTCGATTCCTTGAAGGCCTCGAACGTGTTCATGAAATCGCCAAAGGCGTCCTTCAGGTCGAAATATTCGCCGGACGCCGATTTGGTCTCGATCGACGCAGGCTGATGCGTTGCATTCATAGGGTATTTCCTCTTTGGTTGATGAGATTGGTGGCTTCGCGAATGCGCGCCGCGAGGCCTTCGACGGTTCCCGGCGCGGCTTCCCGCTCTCGCACCAGATTGGCGAAACCCCTGGCGATAACGCCACGGGCATCGCTGCGTGACAGCCCCGCATCCCGCGTGAGCCACAACTCGAACTCCCGGACGGTCGGCAGGCGTTTCGCGCGCCTGCCTTTGACCGTCTGGATGCGGGCATCGGGCAGCATTGGGAACGTGACGACCGAAATTTCCCAAAGGTCCGCTTCCAGAATATGGCGAACGCCGCTTGCCGGATCGCGCCTGGCCTTGACCGCCCGAAAGCCGATCGACAGCCCGTCCAGCGCGCCGCCGCGCATCAGGCTCAGCACTTCGCGGGCGCGCCGCACATCCTTTGCCAGGCGGCCGCGGACGAACAGGCCGCGCGCGTCTTCCTTGATTTCGGTCCAGACACCGATCGGCTCGCCGGGATCGTGCTGGAAAAGCATGCGGATGCCGGCTGCGCCCCGAACGCGCAGCGACTTTGCAAATGCGCCTCTTTCGACGGCGTCCTTGCCGAGATCGACCTTGCCGAACAGGCTGGCATAGCCGGCGAAACTGCCGTCGGCCTCGACCTCGTCGAGAACCAGATCGACGAACTTGCGTTCGCAAGCCCGCTCCAACGCCTCACTTCTCATGCGTATCCTCCGAAGTTTTCTTGCCAGGCAGGTCATTTTCGCGAAGCAGGTCCGGCCTGCGAAACAGGTCGTTCTTGCGAAACAGGTCGGGCAGGCTGCTTTGCTGGAGCGCGCGCACCACGAAGCCCAGCGCCCACCATGCGCACAGGCTGGCGGCGGCCGAGCCCATCAGCATCAGTTCCACCGGGCCGATGACGTTTTCGACGCTCAATTCGCTCGATATTTTCAGGCCGGCGGTGCCGCCGAACACCAGGCCGCAAACGACGCCGACGGCAAAGCGCGACGCCGCCTCGCGACGTCCGTGCGGCAGGATATAGACCAGGGAAATCGCCGAGCCGGCAACGGCGCCGGCACCCTTGGCGATCCATACCCAGGCCGGTTGGGAGGGGTCGGTCATGGCGCACCTCTTTTCTGGAGGGATCAAACGAGGTCGCGCGGCCGATAGCCGACCGCCTCGCGCTTCTCGTCTTCGGTAAGGAAAGTGGCCGCATCGATGCGCGCCCACAGCGCGCCGCGGTCGGCATTCAGGCTTTCGATGCGGTCGGCGTCGTACCAGAGGCGCAACGAGCCGCCGAAAGCCGCGCCGAGCCAGCCGGACAATTCCTTCGCCGTGCGCGCCACCAGCGGCAACACCGTCAGCCGATAGAACGCGCGATTGGCTTCCTGGTAGTTGGCAAAGGTATTGTCGCCCGGAATGCCAAGCAGCATCGGCGGCACGCCGAAGGCAAGCGCGATGTCGCGGCTGGCCGCGTGCTTGGCCTCGACGAAATCCATGTCCTTGGGCGTCATGCCCATGGCCTTCCAGTCGAGACCACCTTCCAGAAGCAACGGTCGCCCGGCGCGGGTGGCGCCTGAATAGCCGTCTTCCAGCTCGCTTTTCAGCCGGGCGAACTGTTCATCGCTGAGATTGCCGCCATCCTTCGGCGCATAGACAAGCGCGCCGGAGGGCCGGGCCGAATTATCGAGCAGCGCCTTGTTCCAACGCCCGGCGGAATTGTGGGTATCGAGCGCCATGAGAGCCGCTTCGAGCGGCGGGAAACCGTAATGGTCATCCAGCGGATGGAACAATGTCAGGTGCAGCGCCCCGCCGCCCTCGCCGGCACCAAGTGGCACGGTTCGCCGCTCGCTGCCCGCGCGATAGTCGAGCGCCGTCGGCCAACCGCTTGCGTCCGTCACCACCGACACGCGATCGGGGCGCAGAAGGTGCATTTCGCGCGCGCCGTTGCCGGTGTCGATCAGTTCGACATAGGCGTTTCCGGCGAGCAGCAGATGACCGTAAAGCGCATCCAGAAACGTTGCGCCGGCCTGACGCTGGTTGGGACGTTCCAGCAAGTTCAGCAGCGGGTGATCGTCTATCTCGACCACGCCGTCATAAAGCAGCCAGGGCACGGCGGACGCCGTTTCCGAGATCAACCGCACCGAACGGTGCACGATCGGGTTGCGCATGAACCCCTCGCGGCAAAGCGTGGCGTAGTCGCGGCGCGTCCAGCGCGCCTCCCCTTGCGCATGAAAGGCGATGAAGCCTCCGGCGGACGCGCTCTTGTTTTCAGGACGCACGCCGGCATTCCCCGCAGCGCGAGGCCAAGACCAGTTCCAAGCCATATTTTTCCCTTATATGAAATCGCGTATTCGCGGGTGCGCCGACCAGGCCGGCATCAATTCCGTGACCGCCCAGACCAGCGCGTCGACACGATCGGGCGAGCGGCCGTTGGACAGGCCGTTGGGGCCGAAATCGCACATTTCGTCTTCCAGTTCGCCGAACCGCCCGGCATGGCGGACCCTGCCCTGCTGGTAAAGTGCTGCTATCGGTTCAGCGCGCAGCCACTTTCCGCGCTGCGCGCGGACCGCCTTGACCGGAACGGTCGGATCAACGGTGCGGATAACCGCCGTTGCCATCTCGCCGCCCTGGTTGACTTCGACAACCAGGCAATCCGCCTGCAATTTATGAAACAGCTCGACCGCCTGCCTTGCCCATTCCTGCGGCTTGGCGGTGGGCAAGGTGGCGTCGGCCAGCACGATCACCTGACCCTGGCCATCAAGCCCCGCCGCCACGATGCCGCAAGCGTCCGAGGTTTTTCGCGAACTGGCGGGCGGGTCTACCGCGACCACGATCCGCCCTAGCGGACCGGCGGCGGCCAGCGCCACCTCCTCGATCATCGAGCGCGACCATAAGGCGTCCTCGCGGTCCTCGATCATCTCGCCGCCCAGTTCCTGACGCCCAAGGCGCGTACCGGCATAGCGGCGCTCGACCATCTTCATGAAACCCGGCGCCAGGTTGGCGGCGTTTTCATCGGTGCGCATGCGCGTCACCACGACCGATGGATCGGCAAGCAAGCGCTTCATGAGCTTTGTCGGGCGCGGCGTGGTGGTGATGATCTGGCGCGGCTGCGCGCCAAGGCGCAGGCCAAACTGCAACATGTCGAAGCAAGCCTCGGCATAGCGCCACTTCGCCGCCTCATCGCACCAGGCCGCCTCGAACTGATGGCCGCGAAGGCTTTCTGGATCTTCCGAAGAAAAAATGGTGGCGACCGCCCCATTGTCCCACAAAAGGCGGCGGCGGCTAGCCTCGAAGCGCGGTCGATCGTTGCGCGAAATGGTGAGGATGCCGGAAGGGCCTTCGATCATCACGTCACGCACATCGGCCAGCGTTTCGCCGATCAGCGCAAAACGCCCATGCCGGCGGTCGGCAAAGGGGGAAAACCCACGAACCAAGCCATTGACCCACTCGGCTCCCAGCCGCGTCTTGCCGGCCCCGCGCCCGCCCATGACCAGCCAGCTATCCGGCTTTGACCCCAGCGGATATTGCGCGTCCCTGGCGATTTCCAGCCATTCTCCCCTGATGAGGGCCAGCTCAGCCAGCGTCAGATTTTTCTCCGACCAGCCGCCTCGCATAGCCAACGGCAAGCTCGATAATGCGCTCGTCAATTCGTTTGAGGACGTCGGCGATGTTTGCATCTCTCCTCGCTTGGTTCTCTTTCGCGCCGGTATCGCTGCGCGTGATTTCGCCAATTTTCTCGAGTGTTCTCATCACCGCGGAAATTGCATCCATGCGGGCTTTGTCGGCCGAGGCGCTTGCATCCGTATCGTTGCCGGAAATCTCCGCCTTGGTTATCTGCTGGTCGAGCAGGACGCGAAGCCGCATTTCCTGGCTGGAAAGCTGCATCGCCATTTCCGCGTCGCGCCAACCTTCCCTTTCGGCTCGCTTGCGCAGCGCGGCCGAAGACCGGCCGGCGGCGGTTGCCAACAGGTCGAGGCTGGCCGCCTCGCCCTCGTGAAGAGCGCGCAACGCCGCCCATTGCAAAGCAGGCTTCGCAACCATCTGGTTCCATCCATTCATTGAATTGCTGGGATTTGGAATTGTCGGGATTTGCCGGAAAGCGAAATCGCTTGGGCGGCCCTGGCCGCACATTTCCGACGATGACCAAACACTACCAGAGCACCGTTACGGTGTCAAGAATAAATTCCTAATTATTTTGACGCCGGGCGCTTTCGAGCGGCAATCTTTGTTTGCGCTTGTGGGCGCCTGCATTATCAGTGAGAAAACGGCATCGCGTGTTATGCTGAAATTGCTTTTGACCGCCTCTGATTTCACGTAGAAGCCGCGTCCGGATTTGCCCATGGTCGACCCCGCTGAGAAGCAGAAGAAAAGAGGCGCGCTTGCCGCCTTCCTGCTTTCGCTCGACGCGCGCCTCGATTCCGCCCTCTATGAAACCGGCTTCAAGGCGCGGGAATTCTGGGAAGCGGCAACGATTTTCTTTCGGCGCTTTCGCGTCACCGGCTGGCGGCGCGGCATCGTCGAAATTCTCAGCGAAGCCTTCACGATCGGCGCCGGCGGCTCGGTCATCATGCTGGCGCTCGCCTTGCCGGCATTTCAAGACACCACCGGCGACTGGCGCGCGCAAGGCGATTTCGCCGTTACCTTCCTCGACCGCTACGGCAACGATATCGGCCAGCGCGGCATTATCCAGCGCGACAGCGTGCCGGTCGACGAGATGCCCGATCATGTCATCAAGGCGGTTCTCGCCACCGAAGACCGCCGCTTCTTCGAGCATTACGGCATCGATTTTCTGGGTCTGGCGCGCGCCATGTCGGAAAATGTGCGCGCCAATTCGGTCGTTCAGGGCGGCTCCAGCATCACGCAGCAGCTGGCAAAAAACCTTTTTCTCTCCAACGAGCGGACGCTGGAACGCAAGATCAAGGAGGCTTTCCTGTCGGTCTGGCTGGAGTGCAACCTGTCGAAAAAGGAAATCCTGCAACTCTATCTCGACCGCTCCTACATGGGTGGCGGCACGTTCGGCATCGAGGCGGCGGCGGATTTCTATTTCGGCAAGAGCGTCAAGGATTTGAACCTTGCCGAGGCGGCGATGCTTGCCGGCCTGTTCAAGGCGCCGACCAAATATGCGCCGCATGTCAACCTTCCGGCGGCGCGGGCGCGAGCCAATGTCGTTTTGTCCAATCTCGTCGATGCCGGCTTCATGACGGAAGGCCAGGTGCTGTCGGCGCGGCTGCATCCGGCCGACGTGGTCGATCGCGGCGAGCAGAAAAGCCCCGACTATTACCTCGACTGGGCGTTCGACGAGGTCAAGAAGATCGCCGCCAAATCCGGCCAGCACTCGCTTGTCGCGCACACCACCTTCGACGCCAACCTTCAGAAGGCGGCAGAGGAATCGCTCGAATTCCACCTGCGCCAGTTCGGCAAGGAATATCGCGTCGCGGAAGGCGCAATCGTCGTCATCGAGACGAACGGCGCGGTGCGCGCCATTGTCGGCGGGCGCGACTATGGCGCCAGCCAGTTCAACCGCGCCACCAAGGCGCTGCGCCAGACCGGCTCCTCCTTCAAGCCCTATGTCTACGCAACCGCCATGGAGCATGGCTTCACGCCGGATTCGGTGATCTCCGGCGGGCCGATCAGCTGGGGCGGATGGTCGCCGCATAATTATGGCGGCGCGGCCGCCGGCAAGGTCACGCTGACCACCGCAATCGTCAAGTCGATCAACACCGTGCCGGTCCGGCTCGCCAAGGACTATCTGGGCATCGCGCCGATCAAGGCGATGGCCCTGTCGTTCGGGGTGGAATCGCCGCTCGAAAGCCATAAGACCATGGTTCTCGGCACCTCCGGCATGACGGTCATGGACCAAGCCACCGGCTATAGCGTGTTTGCGCAAGGCGGCATGGTGGGCACAAGGCATGGCATCACCCAGCTTGTCACCCACACCGGGCAGGTCGTCTACGACTATGCCAAGGATGCTCCGCCGCCGCGCCGGGTGCTATCCGAAAAGGCGCTGAAAGCCATGAACACCATGCTGTCGCAGGTTCCGGTGATCGGCACGGCGCGCCGCGCGGCGCTGCCTGGCATCGTCGTTGCCGGAAAGACCGGCACCACCCAATCATACCGCGACGCCTGGTTCGTCGGCTTCACCGGCAACTACACCGCCGCCGTCTGGCTCGGCAACGACGATTTCAGCACGACCAACAACATGACCGGCGGCACGCTGCCGGCGATGATCTGGCAGCGCCTGATGGCTTACGCGCACCAGAACATCGACCTCAAGCCCATTCCCGGCCTGGAACATCCGTTCATCGATGCTGAGGTTGCGGCCAAAGCCGGGGAAGCCGAAAAGAAAAAGGCCGAGCAGGAAGCAGCCGATACCGCTGCCTCAAGGCCGCCCGTATTGTCCAGCGGCACCACGCGCACCCTGCGGGAAATGTCGCATCTCTTCCAGTCGGCTCCCAATCTCGGCAATTCGGCCAATCCGGCAGAGCCAACCAATTCAGCCAATCCAGCCGGGCCAGCCAAGCCGGAGACGCTTTCAGCATTATAGCTCTCACCGAGGCCTGGCTTGCCAGAACACCCTGCCCCCGATATCCCCAACGGTAATTCTCGTTCAGGCGGCCCATGCTGAAAAATGCATTCCTGACATTGCTTGCGCTTGCCATAGCCATCGGCGGCGGGGGCGCCAGCCTGTGGTATGCGCTCAAGGCGCAGGAAGGCATCGGCGCGATCCATGTCGGTGTCTGGACCGCTTTTCCCGATATCGGCACGGCCGACGCCGATCCCTATTCGAAAGCGCGGGTGGCGCGGGAAGGCGTGCTGGCGCTGGGGCGGGCGGAAGGCCTTTCCTTCGTCGCAGAGAAGGATTCCGGCGGCGAGCCGCTTAAAAGGCAATGTTCCTATACGATCGAAGGCGGGTTTGCGGCGGCGCGCTTCTGGACGCTCTACGCCGCTGATGGGTCGCTCGACGCTATCGCCACGGGCAAGGCGCGTCCAGCGGCGCTTCATTCCTACCA
>DASYCS010000467.1:0-2439 GCA_036500025.1 Mesorhizobium sp.
GGCCGCTTTATCGACTCTGCCGTTGCTACACCTAGTAGGCGGTAGGAAAATAATCCTAATGTGGGTAGAATCGATGGTCGAAACCGCGTCGTTCCGTTAACCAATTGGTTCTATTGCTTTATTTGGAATAAATGGCGGAGAGGGAGGGATTCGAACCCCCGATGGGCTTGCACCCATGCCGCATTTCGAGTGCGGTGCATTCGACCACTCTGCCACCTCTCCGCGGTCATGGTCGGCCGTTGCCGGCGCGGCGCACTAGATAACGGCTGAACGGGCAGGTTACAAGGCCAATCCGTCAGTTATTTGGCTTGCCACGCAAGCAGCGGAATCATCGCCGCGTTCGCGAGCTACGGCGCTGGCGGATCATAGGCAGCCTTGGCGATCATCGCGGCGGTCACGGACCTCTCCAGGGCGCTTTCGGCGACCGGTTCGGCGCCGACAGCGCGGGCTGCCATGCCAGCAGCGCCAAAACCAGGCAGAGCCCCGACCGGCCCGCATCGTCTTTCCCCCGGATGCAAACGCCCAGGCATGTTGACACAACCACCCCGAGCCGACCAATAACGGTCTCGGCAACGGCTGTTCGCCTTGACTCAGGCGCAACCTTCGGTTAGGGACAGCCCGCAATCGGCGTGGAGGGTTCTCCGCGCCGCTTGTTTTTTGAACCCGCAGACTGACAAAAAGACGGCCGAACCGCCCTCTTCCCGAGGATACCGGTTCATCGAGGCCGACCGAACAGCGAAAGGCAAAAAATGTTCGCAGTCATTAAAACGGGCGGCAAGCAGTATCGCGTCGCCGCCAACGATCTCCTGAAGATCGAGAAGCTCGAAGCCCAGGTCGGCGATATCGTCGAAATCGGCACCGTCCTCGCCCATGGCGAAGGCGACAATGTTATTTTCGGCGCACCGTTCGTCGCCGGCGCGCTGGTCACGGCGGAAGTCGTCGAGCAGGGCAAGAACCGCACCGTCATCGCTTTCAAGAAGCGCCGCCGGCAGAATTCGCGCCGCAAGATCGGCCACCGCCAGTTGCTGACCACCGTCCGCATCTCGGAAATCCTGACGGATGGCGCCAAGCCTTCGAAGAAAGCCGCTGCCAAGCCGGCAAAGGCCGCCGCGAAGGATGAGACCGCTCCGGCTGCCGCCGCAGCGCCGCTGTTCAGGGCCCCGAAGGGCGAGCCGGACAATCTCGTCGACATCAAGGGCATCGGCCCGGTTGCCGCCGAGCAGCTCAAGGAGCAGGGCATCATCACTTTCGCCCAGCTCGCCAAGCTTTCGGACGCCGATGTGGCCAAGATCGACGAGCACATGCCTTTCAGCGCCGACCAGATCAAGGACTGGCGCGAACAGGCCAAGGAATTGACGAAGAAGTAAGCTGCTGGCCCATTATTCGGGGCCGACAGCGCACTTGAAACGGACGCCAAGCGCGTTCATAAGGATTCGAGGCGTCCTCGCGGCGCAAAGGAGTTAGACAAATGGCACACAAGAAAGCTGGCGGTTCGTCGCGCAACGGCCGCGATTCCCATTCCAAGCGCCTTGGCGTGAAGAAGTTCGGCGGCGAAGCCGTCATTCCCGGCAACATCATTATCCGTCAACGCGGCACCACCTGGCATCCCGGCGTCAATGTCGGCATGGGCACGGACCATACGCTTTTCGCGCTCGAAGCCGGCGCGGTCACCTTTAATAAAAAAGCCAACGGCCGAACCTACGTATCGGTGAACCCGATGCTCAAGGCCGCGGAGTAGCCGGTTCCGTACAAGAACACCGGCGCCCATCTCGGGAACCGGTGTCTGGCCAAGCCAGGAAATGGATCAGGGGAGATGGGCAAGCCATCTCCCCTTTTTCTTTGCCTGGAGGAATTCAAATGGTTGCCGAGTCGGAAGATATCGAAGACGAATGCCTGGCGATGGACTGCCCGGTCATCGCAACCGAGAGCCTTGTCTTGCGCGCGCCGCGTGAAAGCGACCTCGATCAGTTGGCGCAACTGGCCGACAACCGCCACATCGCCGAAATGCTGGCCCGCATGCCGCATCCCTATGGCGAGGCGCAAGCCCGCGCCTTCCTCGCCATGACCAAGACGCGGCGCAACGGCGCGGCCTATGCGCTCACGATTGCCGGAACCGATATTTTCGTCGGCTGCGCGGGGCTGAACACCACCGATCGCGGGCTGGAACTCGGCTACTGGATCGGCGAGCCCTATTGGAAGCGCGGTTATGCGACGGAAGCCGCGCATGCGCTCGTCGATCTGGCGTTTCGCAGCACGCGCATCCAGCTGTTGCAGGCTTCGTGCCGGGTCATCAACCCGGCCTCGCGCCGCGTCATCCATAAATGCGGCTTCCAGTATGCCGGCCAGGGCATGCTGAACTCCATCGTCGCCGGCCAGGTGCCGGTCGAGCGCTACCGGCTCGACCGCAAGACATGGACCAGCCTGCGCAACTGGGCGCAC
>DASYCS010000468.1:0-2758 GCA_036500025.1 Mesorhizobium sp.
GACGCCGCCCGGCACGTCCGACGTGTCGAACACCTGGTAGAGATCGGTCGCCGCCAGCGGGTGCGCCTGCGAAGGGACAGCCACCACGCGGTTGCCCATGGCGATCGCCGGCAACACCAGCGAAACGAAGCCCAGAAGCGGCAGGGCCGCCGGGCAGGCAATGCCGATGACGCCGAACGGCTCGTTCATGGCGAGCGTGATATTGGCGGTCTTGGTCTGATGCACCGCACCGTCGAACTTGTCGGCCTGCGCGGCGTACCAGAAAATGCGCCGGATCGCCATCTCGACCTCGTTGCGGGCAGCCTGCGCGCTCTGGCCGAAGCTGCGCAGCCGCGCCTCGAATTCGGCGGCGCGGGCGGAAAGGTTTTCCGCCACATAATAGAGAACCTGCGCGCGGTTGTGCCCCGTCTGCGCGCCCCAGCTGCTTGCCTTGCGCGCCGCCTCGACGGCGTTGCGAATGTCCTTGCGGTTGCCCAGTCCGGCAAGGCCGACCGGGCCTTTCGCGCCAGCGACCCCATAGGAATAGCCGCTGTCGGGCCGCGCCTGCTTGCCGCCTATGTAAAGCTTGGCGGTCCGATCGATGCCGGCGGCGTCTTGCAGTCCGGCTGCCGGCGTCGTCACCAGCGCTGCGGAAGGCTGCTCCGGTTTGCGCGCGGAAATTTCCGGATGCCTCAGATAGGCGGCCATGCCCTCGCGCCCGCCTTCGCGGCCAAAGCCGCTCTCGCGGTATCCGCCAAAGCCCGCGCCCGCATCGAAGACGTTGACTGAATTGATCCACACCACGCCCGCCTTGACCCTGGCGGCGATGTCGAGGGCGAGGTTGACGTTCTCCGACCAGACCGAGGCGGCAAGGCCGTATTTCGTGTTGTTGGCCAGCGCCACCGCATCCTCCGGCGTGCGGAAGGCGGTGAGGGTGACCACCGGCCCGAATATTTCCTCCATGGCCAGCACCGATGCCGGCTCCACATCCGTCGCCAGTGTCGGCGGATAAAAGCAGCCTTCCGGCGCGCTGCCCTGATAAAGCGTCGCGCCCTGCTTCCTGCCCCGTTCGAGCAACGCCTTGATGCGCTGCAACTGCACCGGATGGGCGATGGCGCCGATATCCGTCGACTTGTCGAGCGGATCGCCCGTCACCAGCGTGTCCATGCGCCGGCGCAGCAGTTCCTCGAAACGCGCCGCCACCGCCTCGGCCACCAGGATGCGCGAGCCGGCGCAACAGACCTGTCCCTGGTTGAACCAGATGGAATCGACCACGCCTTCGACGGCGGCGTCGAGGTCGGCGTCGGCAAAGACGATGAACGGCGACTTGCCGCCAAGCTCCAGCGTCAGCGACTTGCCGGAACCGGCGGTCTGGCGGCGGATTTCGCGGCCGACCTCGGTCGAGCCGGTAAAGGCAATCTTGTCGATACCCGCGTGCCGCACGATGGCCGCGCCGGTCGCGCCATCGCCGGTGACGATGTTCAACACCCCCTTCGGCAGGCCGATCTCGCTGGCGATCTCGGCCAGCGCCAGCGCGGTAAGCGGCGTATATTCGGCGGGCTTCAGCACCACCGTGTTGCCCGCCGCCAAAGCCGGCGCCACCTTCCACGCCAGCATCAGCAGCGGAAAATTCCACGGGATGATCTGCCCGCAGACGCCGTACGGCGCCATGCCAGAAAATTCGTCCGCCAGTATCTCGGCCCAACCGGCGTGGTGATAAAAGTGACGGACCACCAGCGGAATGTCGATATCGCGGCTTTCGCGGATCGGCTTGCCGTTGTCGATCGTTTCCAGCACCGCCAAAAAGCGCGAATGCTGCTGGATGTGGCGGGCGAGCGCATAAAGATATTTCGCCCGCTCATGGCCGGAAAGTGCCGCCCATTTCGGCTGCGCCGCGCGCGCCGCCTTCACCGCCGCCTCGACGTCCGCATCGCTGCCTTGCGTCACATGGGCGACGACCTTGCTGGTAGCCGGATTGGAAACCTCGAATGTCTCACCCGGCTCGGTGAACGCCCCGCCGATGAAATGGCCGAAGCCGCCCTCATGCCGTGCCAGCCAGTCGCCAACGATGGCGCTGTCTTCCGGGGCGGGTCCGTATTCCATGCTCTTCAGAATGTCCGTGACCTTGTTCATGCCGCGCTCCCGATCATGCCAGCGCGTGCCGCGAGGCATCCGCATAGCGCCCGGTGACATAATGTTCGAGCTGGCGCTCGATATCGCCCAGCATCGACGACGCCCCGAGCCGGAAAAGCGCCGGCTCCAGCCAGTCGCGGCCCAGTTCCTCCTTCATCAGGAATTGCCAGTTGAGCGCATCCTTGGCGCTCTTCATGCCGCCCGCCGGCTTCAGGCCGATGCGATGCCCGGTCGCGTCGCGGTAATCGCGCAACGCACGCACCATGACGAGGCTGACCGGCAGCGTCGCATTGACACCCTCCTTGCCTGTCGAGGTTTTTATGAAATCGGCCCCCGCCTGCATCGCCACCATCGAGGCGGAGTAGACGTTGCGCAGCGTCTGCAAATCGCCCGTCGCCAGGATCGCCTTGAGGTGGGCGTCGCCGCAGGCTTCGCGCATGGCGGAAATCTCGTCGTAAAGCGCCGTCCAGCTGGCCGTCATGACGTGTTCGCGGGTGATGACGATATCGATCTCGTCCGCGCCTTCGCCAACGGCATAACGGATTTCCTCCAACCGCAGCTTGAGCGGCAGCAGGCCCGCCGGAAAGCCGGTCGCCACCGAGGCGACGGGGATGCGCGTGCCGCGCAGCGCCTTCACCGCATGCGG
>DASYCS010000469.1:0-6465 GCA_036500025.1 Mesorhizobium sp.
AAGTCGATGATCCAGCACAGTTCGAAACGGTCGCGGTCGACGAGGTTCAATTCCTCGCCGGCGCGGGTGCGGGCGGCACCTGCGAACGCGACGAATTTCTTGGGGTCGCCGGCGACGAAGAAGGCGGCATCGCCCTCGCCCAGGCCCAATTGCTGGCGGATCGCTTCGGTACGCTCTTCGCCGATGTTCTTTGCCAACGGCCCGGCACCTTCGATCTTCTCGCCTTCCTTGCGCCAGAAGATATAGCCAAGGCCCGGCTGTCCTTCGCCTTGCGCCCACGAATTCATGCGGTCGCAAAAGGCGCGGCTGCCGCCGGTCTTCGCCGGAATGCCCCACACCTCGGCCTTGGCGTCGTTGGCCAGGATATTGGCGAACACCTTGAAGCCTGAATCGCGGAAATGGTCCGATACGGCCTGCATCTCGATGGGGTTGCGCAGGTCGGGCTTGTCGGAGCCGTATTTGCGCATGGCAACGTCATAGGGGATGCGCTGGAATTTCTGCGTCACCGGCTTGCCGTCGGCAAACGTCTCGAACACGCCGCGCATCACCGGCTCCATGGTGGCCAGCACGTCATCCTGCTCGACAAAGCTCATTTCGAGGTCGAGCTGGTAGAATTCGCCCGGCAGGCGGTCGGCGCGCGGGTCTTCGTCGCGGAAGCACGGCGCGATCTGGAAATAACGGTCGAAGCCGGAAACCATGATCAGCTGCTTGTACTGCTGCGGCGCCTGCGGCAACGCATAGAACGTGCCGGGATGGATGCGCGACGGCACCAGGAAATCGCGCGCGCCTTCCGGCGACGAGGCGGTCAGGATCGGCGTTGAAAACTCGGTAAAGCCCGCGCTTTCCATGCGGCGACGCATCTCGGCGATGATCTTCGTGCGCTGCACGATGTTGCGGTGCAAGGTATCGCGGCGCAGATCGAGGAAACGGTACTTCAGGCGGATGTCTTCCGGGTAGTCCGGCTCGCCGAACACCGGCAGCGGCAATTCCTTCGATGCCGACAGCACTTCGATCTCGCGCGCGAAAATCTCGATCTCGCCGGTCGGCAGGTTGGCGTTCACGGTGTCGGCAAGCCGGGCCTTGACCTCGCCGTCCACGCGAACCACCCACTCGCCGCGCAGCGTCTCGGCGATCTTGAAGGCGGGTGAATCGGGATCGGCAACGATCTGCGTCAGCCCGTAATGATCGCGAAGGTCGATGAACAGCAGCCCGCCATGATCGCGCACGCGATGCACCCAGCCGGAAAGACGAACGGACGAGCCGACATCCTGCTTCCTCAATTGAGCGCAGGTATGGCTACGGTAGCGATGCATGGTCATGGAAGAAATCCGGGTGTTGCGTTGCGAGCCACCGCCTAGCGGCGCGGCCTTGAAATTGGCGCGAAAAGCGCATGGGAGGCCCTGTTTGTCAAGGTAATGGGGCGTTATGGCCCTGAGGATCGCCACGAAGCTTGACGAAAGCATCGCCGGCTGAAATGGAAAGAAACATACTCCGTTTCGAAAAAAGCGATTTTATGCAGGTCATTACCACCCAAAAAGAGCTTGAAACCGCTCTTGCCGCGTTCGAAAAGTCCGATTTCGTCACGGTCGATACGGAATTCATCCGTGAAACTACCTTCTGGCCGATCCTGTGCCTGATCCAGATGGCGGCGCCCGGCGTCACCGCGCTCATCGATCCGCTTTCACCCGACATCGACCTGAAGCCGTTCTTCGATCTGATGGCGAACGAAAAGATCGTCAAGGTTTTCCATGCCGCCAGGCAGGATATCGAAATCATCGTGCATCTCGGCGACCTCGTGCCGCATCCCGTGTTCGATACGCAAATAGCGGCGATGGTCTGCGGTTTTGGCGACAGCGTTTCCTACGACCAGCTGGTGCAGAAAATCACCAGGACGCAGCTCGACAAATCATCCCGCTTCACCGACTGGCGCCATCGGCCCCTGTCCGAGAAGCAACTGGACTATGCGCTGGCCGACGTCACCCATCTGATCGACGTCTATCAGTATCTTACGGCCCAGCTGGAGCGGGAAAACCGCGCTCATTGGCTGAACGAGGAAATGGTCGTGCTGACCTCGCGCGAGACCTATGACCCGAAGCCCGAAGATGCCTGGAAGCGGCTGAAGATGCGCGTGCGCAAGCCGCAGGAACTCGCCATCGTGCAGGCGGTGGCCACATGGCGCGAGCTTGAGGCCCGCGAGCGCGACGTGCCGCGCGGGCGCGTGCTCAAGGACGACGCCATCTACGAGATTGCCCAGCAGGCGCCGCGCGACGCGGCCGCACTGGCCCGCTTGCGCACCATCCCCAAAGGCTGGGAGCGTTCTTCCACCGCGGCGGCGCTGCTGGAGGCGATCAACACCGCGCTGGCCCTGCCCAAGGAGGCGCTGCCACGCGTGCCCAAGGCTTTCCAGCCGCCGGAAGGCTCCAATGCGGCAGCGGAAATCCTCAAGGTGCTGTTGCGCATCATTGCGGAAAAGGAAAGCGTCGCGGCCAAGGTGCTGGCGAGCAGCGACGACATAGACCGTATCGCTGCCGAAGGCGAAGCCGCCAATGTTCCGGCCCTGCAAGGCTGGCGGCGCGAGGTGTTTGGCGAAGCGGCGCTGCGGATGGTGCGCGGTGAAGTCGGCATCAAGTTCGACAAGCGCCGGATCGAGGTTTTCGACCTTTAAAAAGGCGGCTACGCGTTGGTGAAATTGCGCTGCGTCAGACCGCGCCGGTCAGGTGCAATGCAAACCATATCCACAGGATGACCAGTACGATGAAGCCGGCGGCGAAGGCCGGGCTGCGGTAGCGCAGATCGTTGCTGGTGACGTGGATTAGCGCATGCACATAGCGCAACAGCACGAATATCCAGGCGAGCGTGACGGCGATGAACGAAACGCCGTTTGTCACGAACAGCGCCAGGCACACGACATGAAACAGCATCGGCAGTTCGAACTGGTTCATCAGGTTGGCGGCGACCGAGGCGCTGGCTTCCGGTTCGCTGGCGCGGGTCTTGAACACGCTTGGCCTTGCAGTATCGCTGACCAGGACCTGTCGGCGACGATAACCCAACAGCACGTAGATCGCGCAGACCAAAGCCACATGCGTGACCATCGGCCAGAAAATGGCGGTCGGGTTCATCGGTAGCTCCTTAGGCCGGCCTGATTACATCCCGCCGGGATAGTTAGGGCTTTCGCGGGTGATGGCCACGTCATGCGTGTGGCTTTCGCGCAAACCGGCGTTGGAAATGCGAACAAAGGTGGCGCGCTCGCGGAAATCGGCAAGATCGCGGCCGCCGACATAACCCATCGCCGCCTTCAGGCCGCCGGCAAGCTGATGCAGCACGCCGGAGACGGGTCCCTTGTAGGGCACCTGCCCCTCGATGCCTTCCGGCACCAGTTTCAGCGTATCGCGGACCTCCGCCTGGAAGTAGCGGTCGGCCGAGCCGCGAGCCATCGCGCCTACCGAACCCATGCCGCGATAGGCTTTGAAGGAACGGCCCTGGTGCAGGTAGACCTCGCCCGGGCTTTCATCGGTTCCCGCCAAGAGAGAGCCGATCATGGCCGCGCCGGCGCCCGCGGCAAGCGCCTTGGCGAGATCGCCGGAAAACTTGATGCCGCCATCGGCGATGACCGAGACGCCCGATTTCTGCGCCGTTTCGACCGCCGACATGATTGCCGACAGCTGCGGCACGCCGACGCCGGCGACGATGCGCGTGGTGCAGATCGAACCCGGACCGATGCCGACCTTGACGGCATCGGCGCCGGCATCGATGAGCGCCTGCGTGCCATCTGCGGTGGCGACGTTGCCGGCCAGGATGCGCACGGAATTGGAGAGTTTTTTCGCCCGCGTGACGGCGTCGAGCACGCGCTGCGAATGGCCGTGGGCGGTGTCGATGACAAGGAGGTCGACGCCGGCATCAATCAGGCGCTCGGCGCGCTCGAAACCATCGTCGCCGACACTGGTGGCGGCCGCGGCGCGCAAGCGCCCTTGCGCATCCTTGCTGGCGTTGGGATTGAGCTGGGACTTCTCGATGTCCTTGACGGTAATCAAGCCGACGCAATTGCCCTGCTTGTCGACGACGACCAGCTTCTCGATGCGGTGCTGGTGGAGCAGGCGCTTGGCCTCGTCCTGATCGACGTTCTCCTTGACCGTGATGAGGTTTTCACGGGTCATCAGCTCATAGACCTTTTGCGACGGGTCCGAGGCAAAGCGCACGTCGCGGTTCGTCAGGATGCCGACCAGCCGGCCCGACTTGTGACCGCCGGCGCCGCCATTCTCGACCACGGGGATGCCCGAGATGCTGTAGGTTCGCATCAGGCCAAGCGCGTCGGCCAGCGTGGCGTCGGGACCGATGGTGACGGGGTTGACGACCATGCCCGATTCGAACTTCTTGACCTGGCGAACCTGCTCGGCCTGCTCGACGGGAGAAAAATTGCGGTGGATGACGCCGATGCCGCCAGCCTGCGCCATCGCGATGGCCAGCCGCGATTCCGTCACCGTATCCATGGCGGCGGACAGAATGGGAACGTTGAGGTCGATATCGCGGGCGATGCGGGTGCGAATGTCGGTCTCGCCGGGCATCACTTCCGAATGACCGGGCTGCAAAAGCACGTCGTCAAAGGTAAGCGCCAGCGCGCCGGTGGACGTTTCGATGATTTTTGCCATGGCCAGCCCCAATAAGCGAAGCGCGGCGCAACTCATATGGGCAGCGCCGACTCGTCATTATTCCCTTTCAGGATTGGCGGTGGCTGGTAACACTTCTTTGAGCCGATGAAAAGTGACGACGGGCAACTCAACGGCAAAGAACAGAAAAAAGTCCGCAGATATTGCCGCCGGTGAATTTCTGGACGCTTAAGGCAAGCCTTGCCCAAGGCATGTTACGGCATTGAAAACCGAAGCTGATCCGGTTTCAATGCGGTGCGGACGAATGGCCTGGCCATCGGCGTTCGTGCTGCACTGGCGCACGTCATCCCAACTCGCGCCGGAGTTCAGGCGCCGCGGGCAACCCGTTCGATTTCCTCGCGAACCAGCCGCTCAACGAGGGTCGGCAAATTGTTGTCCAGCCAATCCTGAAGCATGGGCCGCAGCATTTCCTGCGCCATATCGTCGAAGGATTTCTTGCTGCGGCTGGCGAATGCCTCCGAAAGCTCACCGAACGCGGCGGCAACCTGCCGGCCGGTATGTTCCGAAACGATGGCGGGCCGAAGGGCCGGTTCCTCGTCCGCCGGGCTGGAATCCGTGAAGGTGGGCTGTGCGGCCGCCAGCGGCGGCGCTTCGGGTGTCAGTTCATCCTCATAGATGTCGATATCGGACGCCAGATCGAAAACTGGCTCCTCCCGAACTTCAGCCGCAGGCGCGGCTTGCACTGGCTGAGCCGCATTGGCGATATCGCGACGCCAGTCGGCAACGATCGTATCTGCACTGTAGGCTGTCTTGAGGGCAGGCCCGTCGCTATCGCTCGTTTTGACACCCGCCTGCGTGCCCACTTCGGCCAGCGTCAGGGGCGAACGGACCGGCTGTTGCGAATTGTCCACCGGATCTGACGCGGCCGGGGATTGCTCCGCCGCCATCTTGGCCTGCACGTCCGCCAGCGTGAACGGTTTCCTGGTTTCCAGCGAGCCGCGAAGCTCGGCACGGAAGGCTTCGACCTCCGCTTCCGGCTTTTCGACCATGTCAGGTTCGAGATCCTGCTTCAGTTCGTCGCCAGTTTCCGGCTGCTTGCGGCCCGGATCACTGTCTTCGATGATCCTGCGGATGGAAGCCAGTATCTCTTCCATCGAAGGTTCGCGCTGAACGCTGCTTGCCGTTGCCATTGTCATATCCGCCGCCTTGTGGCCGCTAAAAGTTTGTTTCCGGCCGAAAAGCCGAAACGAATCGCACAAGTGAGCGTATCCCACTGATTGCCATCCGAGAATCCCCATTGTGGGACGATGCCGGATTTCAACAGATTCAATGGATGCGCATCGGATTTGCGAACGTGGGATTTGGATGGCGGGTCGGACAGGGGTGAAAAGCACCACCGCGCCGCGCCCAAGCAGCCCGCTTATGACAGAAGCGCCCGACAAGGGCGCCTCTGTTCAAATTAGGAAAAATGACTACAGGGCTGGTTCAGCGGCCATCCGGCGTGCGCAGGCCATACCACTTGTCCTTGACGGCGTTGTAATGCTCTTCAGGACGATACTTCGTCACCTGGAGGCCAAGACGTTCGGTCGACAGGTGGCCGATGGCCGAAAGAATTGCATAGCTCGCCACCACGACGTCGCGTTCCGAACTGACGAGATTGATCTTGGCGGTAATCAAGTCGTTCTGGGAATTCAACACGTCGAGCGTGGTGCGCTGGCCGACATTGCGTTCCTCAATCACGCCATTGAGTGCGAGTTGCGCCGCGGCGACCAGCGCGCGGTTGGCGTCGACCCCTTCGCGCGAGGCGGTGTATTGCGTCCATGCCGAAGTCACGGCGGCGCGAACGTTGTCGCGGCTGACA
>DASYCS010000470.1:0-9149 GCA_036500025.1 Mesorhizobium sp.
CCGCCGTGCCGAGGCCTGACCTCAGGTCGCGCAGCGCATCGAAATCCATCGGCGTGTCGATGATCTGTTCGGCCGGCACCAGCGGCACCGATGCGCCGCCCGGAATGACGGCCAGCAGATTGTCCCACCCGCCGCGAATGCCGCCGCAATGCGTCTCGATCAGCTCGCGGAACGGGATCGACATCGCTTCTTCGACAGTGCACGGATTGTTGACGTGACCGGAAACGCAGAAAAGCTTGGTGCCGACATTGTTCGGGCGGCCAAATGACGAAAACCACGCCGCGCCACGCCGCAGGATAGTCGGCGCGACAGCGATCGATTCGACATTGTTCACCGTCGTCGGGCAGCCATAGAGGCCGACATTGGCCGGGAACGGCGGCTTCAGCCGGGGCTGGCCCTTTTTGCCTTCGAGGCTTTCCAGCAGCGCCGTTTCCTCGCCGCAAATATAAGCGCCGGCGCCGTGATGCATGTAAATCTCGAAGTCGTACCCCGAGGTGTTGTTCTTGCCGATCAACTTGGCCGCATAGGCCTCGTCGATGGCGCGCTGCAACGCCTCGCGCTCGCGCACGAACTCGCCGCGCACATAGATGTAGGCGGCGATCGCGCCCATGGCGAAACCGGCAATCAGCGCCCCTTCGACCAGCGTGTGCGGGTCATGGCGCAGGATATCGCGGTCCTTGCAGGTGCCAGGCTCGGATTCGTCGGCATTGATGACGAGATAGCTGGGGCGTCCGTCGCTCTGCTTGGGCATAAACGACCATTTTAACCCGGTCGGAAAGCCCGCGCCGCCGCGCCCGCGCAGGCCGGAAGCCTTCATCTCGTTAACGATCCACTCGCGCCCCTTGGCGACGATGCCGGGCGTGTTGTCCCAATGACCACGCGCCATCGCACCGGCCAGCGAACGGTCGAAGCGGCCATATATGTTGTTGAAGATGCGGTCTCTATCCTGAAGCATTTTGTTATCCTCAGACCGGCTTCTTGCCGAAGACGCGGATATATTCGGCTACGCCGCCTTTGGCGAGCGCCTTGGCTTGCTTGACCCAATCCTCGCGCTCGACGCGGCCATGGAAATTGAGATAGCCGTCGACCCAATCGCGTTCGGCCTTCTTCCACGAAGCGACCTGCGCGAAGGTATAGATGCCCAGCGAATGGAGGATGGTTTCGTTTTTCGGCCCGACGCCGGAAATCAGCTTGAGATCATCCACCGCGGCCGGTTTGTCGATACCGGCTGGACGGTTCTTGTCTTCCAGCGAAGGCCGCGCGGCTGCGGTTGCAACCTTCTTGCCGCCGGCCCCGATCGGCTCGCCCTTGAGCATTTCGGGCGACTGGTAAGCGCCTTCGGGGGCGGCCTTACGCGGCGAAGCACTGACGCGCTGCTTGCCCGTCACCGCCTCGACGCTCGGCTCCGCCTTGTTGGCTTGCTTGGTGTCGAACGCCGGCGACGGCGATGCCGTTTCAGCGGCCGGCGCCGGCTTCGGCGTGGTTTTGACCGGCGCTTTCAACGTCGGATTGGTTTCTTCCTTGTCGGTAGCGGGCTTCGCGGCGTTCGACGGCGGAACCTGCGCCGCCTTGGCGGCGGCCCTGGCTTCCTTTTCGCGCGTCGTCTTCAGGATCGCGTTCTCATCCGAAAGCGTCGTCAGGCCGGTGATCGGCTCCGAAGTTACCCGACCGTTCTGCGGGCCGGGCTTGACGGTTTCGCCCTTGCCGGCTTCGAACGCATCGATGATTTCGGCCAGGCGCTCCGGCGTCAAATCTTCGTACGTATCCTTGAACACCATCACCATCGGCGCGTTGACGCAGGCGCCGAGACACTCGACCTCTTCCCACGAAAGCGTGCCGTTGTCGTTGGTGTGGAACTGGTCGTGATGGATTTTCGAGCGGCACACATCCATCAATTCGGACGAACCGCGCAGCATGCAGGGCGTGGTCCCGCAGACCTGGATATGGGCGCGCGTGCCGACAGGGGCCAATTGGTACTGCGTATAGAAGGTCGCAACCTCCAGTCCGCGAATGAAGGGCATGTCCAACATTTTGCAGATGGACTCGATGGCCGCCTTGGTGACCCAGCCTTCCTGCTCCTGCGCGATCATCAAAAGCGGGATGATCGCCGATTGCTCGCGGCCTTTCGGGTATTTCTTGATCCACTGCTTCACGGCCGCCGTGTTCGCCTTGTTGAAGGCGAAGCTTGCTGGCTGGACGCTGGCTTCTGCTAGACGGCGAACGGACATTTAACGATCGACCTCACCAAACACGATATCGAGGGAGCCGAGGATGGCGGTGACGTCGGCAAGCATGTGGCCGCTGCAAAGAAAATCCATGGCCTGGAGATGCGCGAAGCCCGGCGCTCGCAACTTGCAGCGATAGGGCTTGTTGGTGCCGTCCGACACGAGATAGACGCCGAACTCGCCCTTCGGCGCTTCGACCGCCGCGTAGACTTCGCCCGCCGGAACCTTGTAGCCTTCGGTGTAAAGCTTGAAGTGATGGATGAGAGCTTCCATCGAGCGCTTCATGGCGGCGCGCTTCGGCGGCACGACTTTGCCGTCGAGGTTGGATACCGGACCGGTGCTTTCCGTGCCCAGCAGCCGGTCGACACACTGGCGCATGATCCGCGCCGACTGGCGCATCTCTTCCATGCGGATGAGATAACGGTCATAGCAGTCGCCGTTCTTGCCGATCGGCACGTCGAATTCCATCTCGTCATAGCATTCGTAGGGCTGCGACTTGCGCAAGTCCCACGCAGCCCCGGAGCCGCGAACCATCACGCCGGAAAAACCCCACGCCCATGCATCGGCCAGCGAAACAACGCCGATATCGACATTGCGCTGCTTGAAGATGCGGTTCGGCGTCAAAAGCGCGTCCAGATCGTCAAGCGACTTCAGGAACGGATCGATCCACCTGCCGATATCTTCGATCAGTTGCTTCGGCAAATCCTGATGCACGCCGCCCGGACGAAAATAAGCCGCATGCATGCGTGAGCCGGAAGCGCGCTCGTAAAACACCATCAGCTTTTCGCGCTCGACAAAGCCCCATAGCGGCGGCGTCAGCGCGCCGATGTCCAGCGCCTGCGTCGTCACATTGAGGATGTGCGACATGATGCGGCCGATTTCGCAATACAGAACCCGGATCAACTGGCCGCGCTTGGGCACCTCGATGCCAAGCAGACGCTCGGCGGCGAGCGCGAAGGCATGCTCCTGGTTCATTGGCGCGACATAGTCGAGCCGGTCGAGATAAGGCACGGCCTGTAGATAGGTCTTGTGCTCGATCAGCTTTTCGGTGCCGCGATGCAACAGGCCAATATGCGGATCGACACGGGTTACAAGTTCGCCATCCAGCTCCAGCACGAGACGCAAAACGCCATGCGCCGCCGGATGCTGCGGTCCAAAATTGATGTTGAAATTACGTACAGAGGTTTCAGCCATGCCCCGCCTCAGTTCGCCTTGGCTTTTTCATCGCCCGGCAGCACGTAATCCGTGCCTTCCCAGGGCGAGAGAAAATCGAAATTGCGAAATTCCTGCTTCAATTCCACCGGCTCGTAGATGACGCGCTTTGCCTCGTCGTCATAGCGCAGTTCGACAAAGCCGGTCAGCGGGAAATCCTTGCGCAGCGGATGCCCCTCGAAACCATAATCGGTGAGGATGCGCCGCAGGTCCGGATGCCCGGTAAACAGGACGCCGTAAAGGTCGTAAGTTTCGCGCTCGAACCAGTCGGCGCCGATATAGACGCCAGTAATCGACGGCACCAGCGTATCCTCGTCCGCCTGAACCTTCACGCGGATGCGCGTATTCTGCTGCGGCGACAGGAAGTGATAAACCACCTCGAAACGCATGGCACGCGACGGATAGTCGGCGCCGCAAATGTCGATGATCGAAATGAACCGGCATTTCGGATCGTCGCGAAGGAAAGTCGCCACGCCGACAATGTCTTGCGCCTTCACCGTCAGCGTCAATTCGCCGAAGGCGACAACGCTTTCCAGGATCTCGGCATCGACCGTAGCGGCGATATGCCCGGCCAGGTCGTCAAGCTGCTCGCTCATGCGCTCACCGTTCAATCGTGCCGGTACGGCGAACCTTCTTCTGCAACAGAAGAAGGCCATACATCAGCGCTTCCGCGCTCGGCGGACAGCCGGGCACATAAATGTCCACCGGCACGATGCGGTCGCAGCCGCGCACCACGGAATAGGAATAGTGATAATAGCCGCCGCCATTGGCGCACGACCCCATGGAGATGACGTAGCGCGGCTCCGGCATCTGGTCGTAGACCTTGCGCAGCGCCGGGGCCATCTTGTTGGTCAGCGTGCCGGCCACGATCATCACGTCCGACTGACGCGGCGAAGCACGCGGCGCGATGCCGAAGCGCTCGCTGTCGTAGCGCGGCATGGCCGAATGGATCATCTCGACCGCGCAGCAAGCCAGCCCGAAGGTCATATACATCAGCGAGCCTGAGCGCGCCCACGTAATCAGCGCCTCGGTCGAGGTGACCAGAAAGCCCTTGTCGGCCAGTTCGTCATTGATGCCGAGGAAGAACGGATCGTCGGCCCCGACAGGCTTGCCGGTGCTCGGATCGAGAATACCCTTGGGCCGCGGCGCAACCAGCGTGCCGGAACTGTCGCTCAATCCCATTCGAGCGCTCCCTTCTTCCATTCATAGGCGAAGCCGATGGTCAGCACCGCCAGGAATACCATCATCGACCAGAAGCCCAGCATGCCGATCTTGCTGAAGGACACCGCCCACGGAAACAGGAACGCCACTTCGAGATCGAAGATGATGAACAGGATGGACACCAGGTAGAAGCGGATATCGAACTTCATGCGGGCATCGTCGAAAGAGTTGAACCCGCACTCATAGGCGGAAAGCTTTTCCGGATCGGGGCTGCGGTAGGCCACCAGGAAGGGCGCCGCCAACAGCGCCACGCCTACCACCAGGGCGACGCCGATGAAAAGAACGATGGGCAGATAGGAACTAATGAGCGCGTTCATGCTCCGGCTTTCCAATGGCGGCCAGTCCGCATTGATTTATAGCAACGGCCCGATTGGCGATAGCGTCATGGTGACGCTGAACCGGTTCAGGCTATGCTGCAATGCGGCGAGGGTTAGCGCAGCCCTCCCGTCGAAGCAAGTCAAACCTTGTTCAAAATACGGTCTTGGAATGGCCTTACCACCCAAACTGGTTCGATTGGCTCCGGTTTGATTTCCTTCATTTTTTACTCCACTTTTGTCTCCTGACACCGTTACCGGCGAGAGCCTGCTATTATCGATGGAATCATCGACAGCCGAGATGTGAGAATTTGCCGGAATGAGGGAAAAGATATCGCTGGGCCTTGCTCGTCGTATCGCGCTGGCCGCGCAAGGCTTTGCCGACCCCAGACCCTCCGTCACGCCCGACAGGCGGCACCTGGCGCGCGTCCTTTCACGGACCGGCTTGTTGCAGATCGATTCCGTCAGCGCCGTGGTGCGCGCTCATTATATGCCGCTTTATTCGCGGCTCGGCCCCTACCCGCTTTCCCTGCTCGACAATGCGGCGGTCTCACGAAAACGTGCGCTCTTCGAATACTGGGCGCATGAGGCTTCTTACCTGCCGGTTGAAACTTATCCGCTGATGCGCTGGCGTATGGAGCGCGCGCAACGCGGCGAGGAAATGTATCTCGGCCTGGCGAAATGGGGCCATGAGCGGCAGCCCTTGATCGAGGACATCTACAATCAGGTCGTGGCCGGCGGCCCGATTCCCGCCTCGTCCATCGAAGGCCACAAGGGTTCCGGCGGCTGGTGGGGCTGGAGCGAAGCAAAGAACGCCTTTGAGTGGCTGTTCTGGGCCGGCCGCATCACCACGGCCTACCGTCGAGGCTTCGAGCGTTTCTACGACCTGCCCGAGCGCGTGCTGCCCCGGCATATACTCGACCTCCCCACACCTTCGCCTGAAGATGCGCGCCGCCAATTGCTGCGCATCTCGGCGCGCGCCCACGGTATCGCCACGGCCAGTTCCCTGCGTGACTATTTCCGCCTGTCGCCAGCCGACATGAAGGATCGGCTGGAAGAGCTTGTCGAGGAAGGCGAGATTTCGCCGGTTCGCGTCGAAGGCTGGGACAAGCCGGCTTACCTGCACAAAAGCGCGAAAATGCCGCGCCGGATCGAGACCCGCGCCTTGCTTGCGCCTTTTGATCCGCTGGTGTTCGAGCGTTCGCGCACCGAACAATTGTTTGGTTTCCGCTACCGCATCGAGATTTATACGCCGGCCGACAAGCGCCAATATGGCTATTATGTCCTGCCGTTCCTGTTGAACGAGCGCATCGTCGCCCGTGTCGACCTGAAGGCCGACCGACCGGCCGGCATCCTGCGCGTCCATGCCGCCTATGCCGAGGCCGGCGCGCCGGCTGAAACGGCCGCCGAGCTTTTCGAGGAACTGAAGCAGATGCAGGCATGGCTTGGCCTCGAAACGATCGAGGTGACGCCGGCTGGCGATCTCGGTCCGGCTCTGGCCGACATTGCCCTGCCGCATCGCCGCGTTGACACGGCCGCCAACTAAAGCCTAAATCCGCGCAGACGGTCTCCTCCTTTCAAAGGGAGGAGTAATAGGGAATGCGGTGCGAGACCAAATCTCAAATCCGCGGCTGTCCCCGCAACTGTAAGCGAAGAGCCAAGGCCGAAAGCCACTGGGAAACCGGGAAGGCGGCACCAAGGCGATGACGCGCGAGCCAGGAGACCTGCCGTCCAAGATGAATATCCGATAGCCTGGCGGGTTTCCGGGCATGGAGCGTGATGTGAACGACGACAGTTATCCGACTGTATCCGCAGAGATTTCGACCGCCGTGGACGCGACGGTCATCGTTTGCTCGTCCTGCCGCGATGAAACAGGTTCCGACGTTTATCCGCGCGCCGGCGAAAAGCTGGCCGACGACGCCCGCCGCGCCGCGATGGGCGAAAATATCCACGTCCGCACGGTCGAATGCCTCGGCAACTGCAAGCGCCGGCTCAGCGCCGCCATCCTGCGCGACGGCTGCTGGAGCTATGTCTTCGGCGACCTGACGCCCGACAGCGGCGCCGATCTCATTGCCGGCGCAAAACTCTTTGCCGGCTCCGCCGATGGCCTCATTCCGTGGCGCGGTCGCCCCGATTGCCTCAAGCGCGGCCTCGTCGCCCGCATCCCTCCCCTTAGCCTTCTGAAGGACCGACCATGACCGCCTCCGTCACCCGCGTTCCCTGCACCGTCATCACCGGCTTTCTCGGCTCCGGCAAGACCACGCTGGTGCGCCATTTGCTGGAAAATTCCAAAGGCAAGCGGCTCGCCCTCATCGTCAACGAGTTCGGCGATATCGGCGTCGACGGCGAAATCCTCAAAGGTTGCGGCATCGACACCTGCCCGGAGGAAAACATCGTTGAACTGGCCAATGGCTGCATCTGTTGCACCGTTGCCGACGACTTCGTTCCCGCACTCGACCAGATCTTGTCGCTGACGCCGAAAGTCGATCACATCCTGATCGAAACCTCCGGCCTCGCCTTGCCGAAGCCGCTGGTCCAGGCATTCCAGTGGCCTACCGTCAAAAGCCGCGTCACCGTCGATGGCGTAATCGCCGTGGTCGACGGTCCGGCGCTCGCCGCCGGTCAGGTCGCCTCCGACATGGACGCGCTGGCCGCCCAGCGCGCCGGCGATGACAGCCTCGACCATGACGACCCGGTCGAGGAATTGTTCGAGGACCAGGTCGCTTGCGCCGATCTCATCATCCTTTCCAAGAAGGACCTGATGGACGAGGACGGTGTCGCACGCGCCAACGCGATCATCGGCAAAAGCCGCGCCCGCGCCGTCCAGACCGTTTCGGTTTCGCACGGCCAGGTGGACCCGTCGGTCCTGCTTGGCCTTGGCCTCGCGGTCGAGGACGACATCGAAAATCGCTGGAGCCACCATGATGGCATGGGCAGCCATGAGCACGATGATTTCGACAGCTTCATCGTCGACGTTCCCTCCATCGCCAACCCGGATGAACTGGCCGCGCGCGTCGCCGATGCGGCGGAACAGGAAAACGTGCTGCGCGTGAAAGGCTTCGTCGAGGTCGCCGGCAAGCCGATGCGGCTTCTGGTCCAGGCGGTCGGCCCGCGCGTCAACCATTATTACGACCGCGCATGGACGCCGGCCGACGACCGCCGTTCGCGTCTGGTGGTGATCGGCCTGAAGGGCTTGAACCGGCCGGCAATCGAGAAAATACTGGCCGGCTGATAGAGCCGCCGGGCCTGCGATGCATATTCTGACCACCACTTCCGCCTCGCTCGACGATCTCGCCGAGCCTGTCGATCTGCGGCAGACGCCCGCCGATGTGGTGGCGCTGTCCTTTACCGACAGCGACCTGGCGGGCCTTGCCGCCGCATGGCAGGCCGATGCGGACAGCATGCCGTCGATGCGGCTGGCGCCATTGCGCGATTTGCGCCATCCCATGTCCGTCGATCTATGGATCGAAAGCGTGGCGCAGCACGCCAAGGTCATTCTGGTGCGCATCCTCGGCGGGTATGATTGGTGGCGCTATGGCTGCGACCGGCTCTCGGCCGTTGCCCGGTCGCGCGGCATAAAACTGGCGCTGCTGCCGGGCGAATGCCGCGAGGAGGATTTGCGGCTGATCGAGGCTTCCACCCTGCCCCGCGCCGAGCTTGACGGCCTGCTCGATTATTTCCGGGAAGGCGGCCCTGCCAATATGAGTGCGCTGGTGCATCACCTCGCGCGGCTTGCCGGAAGGGATACCACTGTCGCCGAACCGGTATCGGTGCCGAAGGCAGGCTATTACGAACCGGGCGTGGGTGTCGTCGAAACGCCCGCGATGTACACAGGCCCTGTCGTTGCGATCCTGTTTTATCGTTCCATGCTGCTGGCTGCGGATGTGGCTCCAATCGATGCCCTGACCGAGGCGCTTGGGCGGCGCGGCATCGCCGCCTTGCCGATCTTCGTTTCAAGCCTCAAAGACCCGGCTTCGCTGGCCTTCGTGGAAAACGCACTCGCTTGCTTGCACCCATCGGCCATCGTCACCGCTACCGCGTTCGCCTCTGGTGCGGAGCCGGGCAGCCAGACTTTGTTCGACCGCGCCAGCGTGCCGGTCTTCCAGGTCATCGTGGCGACCACGCGCCGGGATATCTGGCAGGAAAACCAGCGCGGCCTCGCCCCTTCCGATCTGGC